>WFRQ01000321.1 GCA_015486425.1 Deltaproteobacteria bacterium
CACCTGCGGTACCGCTTCCGGCACCTCTTGGAAAGAGCGGTACGGTATGTTTTAAGGCAAGCGCAACTATTGCTGCAACCTGTGCGGTATTGGAGGGAAGTACCACAGCAGCCGGGACGGATTCTAGGCCACTTGCGTCAAAGGCGTAACAGACGAGATCAGCCGGGTCTGTCAGCATCCGGCCATGGCCGACAATGCCTTCAAGTTTCTCAAGCAGCGTATTGGAGAGCCCTTGTGTCACCGCGCAAACAGAAAATGCTCCCAAATTTACTGCCAGCGCAGTTTTTCAAGCTGGTCGTTAAGAAAATCCAGCTCGCTTCGTCTCTTTGAAGAAGTGTCAAGCTCTTTTGATATTTTCTTTACTGCGTAGAGTACAGTGGCGTGATCCCGCGCAAATTCCCTTCCTATTGCCTCAAGGGACTGTTCTGTATGTTTCCTTGCCAGGTACATGCCCATCTGTCGAGGTAGCGCTATGATTTTTTTTCTGGATTTGGAGAGAAGCTCCTGTTCTGAAAGACTGAAGTGAGAGCAGATCATTTTTTTGATCTGGGATACAGAAATCTGTTCAGGTTCTCCAATCAGGTCATGAATGACCTCACGGGCAAGCTCCATGTCCGCCTTTTTCTTAAGGAGAGATGACCTCGCTATGAGACCAACCACCGCGCCTTCAATTCGTCTTATGTCACCCTTGAGGTTTTCTGCCAGATATTCTGCTATTTCCGTATCCATATCCACGCCCTGACTGCGTGCCTTTCTTAGAACTATCTTGATTCTTGTCTTGTAGTCAGGGGGATTTATGGTTGCAATTATTCCACAGGCCAGTCTGGATTTGAGCTGATCATTCACATTTGGAATCTGTCTCGGGAGCCTGTTTCCTGTAAATATGACAGTCTTTCCCTTGTCAAGCATGGGATCAAGGGCCTGGGCAAGCTCTGTCTGCGTACGCTGCCTGCCTGAGAGACAGTGAACCTCTTCAAGCAGTAAAACGTCACAGTCCCTGTGGTATCGATCCTTAAATTCGTTAAGTCTCCCGTTTTTAATGGCCTTGACTACCTGATTGGTGAATTCATTGGCCGATAGATAACAGAGCCTTGCGTCCGGCTGGCTTTCCATTATGTCCTGGCCCACTGCCTGGCTCAGATGGCTCTTCCCCAGGCCTGATTCTGCCTGAAGATATATGATATGGTTGCTGTCAGGATCCCTGTTTGCAGTGGAACGGCAGGTTGCATACGCATATCTGTTGCTTTCTCCTACTATGAATTCCCTGAATGTAAACCTGGAACAGAAGCTGGGGCTTGGGAGCTGATTGGGTGCAAAATGAGGCAGATGAAGCTGGCCCCTGGCAGCCTGCCTTGCATGCTCTGCAGGGACAAGTTTTATCTTCAGGTTGCCTTCCCTGACGCATGTCTCGTGGATCAGGGGCAGATAGTGTTCCTGAATCCAGTTGGCAAAAAATTGATTTGGGCAGTTTATAAGCAGAGATTCACCATCACTTCCCCCATATGTAAGTGGAGAAATCCAGACGTTGTAGCTGCTTTCTGAAATTCTGGCTTTAATCTCTTTTCTGATCTTTTCCCAGAGTTCCCTCATAACCCTCAATTCCCCTCTAATATGGTGACAGATTCAGCCTTGAGCCTGATGTTTACAGAAAGTTGATACCTATTAAAAAAAGATACTTAAACCTAAACCGAGCGTTTCAAAATAAGGAATTAGATCGATTATAGTGTTCCAATCTTGAAACCCTACGGGATTGCCGTCTTCACCGCATCTCCTTTGTCATCGGAATACCCATCTCGCTGTTATTGCGGAAATTCCTCTTTCGCGTATAAGCAGCAAAGCCAAACAATCGCTGAATTTAGGTTAAATGCTCCACTAAGCATGTGACCGAGCAACAAATCGACACTTCTTTTCGTCGGGGGCGTAAACACCCATGCGGTACATTACACAGTGCATCAGTGTAACGAGAGGATAAACTTGCCAAACCTGACACGCACCGAATGGGAAAAAAACTTCTTTTCACGCCTCCCTGAAACTCCCTGTGTGACAGCGTAGGTGTCAGTGATGAAATTATTCAAGAAATTTTTAGATAAGAAATAGTTTATTTAAAGCGTTCTGATTGTGAGGTGTTATTTACCCCTATATGAGACCGAAGTCAAAAAAGGATAAGGCTGATTTTCAGATGTTTGCTGCAAGGGGTTATTAACAGTGAATTTCCCTTCAGTATCACGGGATTTTTTTGAAATTTTAGTGTAACCTATTGACATTACATGTATTTATGGAAAGATAGAAAATTACTATAAAAATAAAGTGTTACAGCGCCGCCATGGAGTTATTAACAATTGTTTCATAGAATGCAAACTTTGATTTTCTCTGTTTTTCTACTTTTTTCAACATATCTTACTTATTTTCTAATGAATAATTTGTGAGGTTTTTTGACTTTTTCTGTTTTGTTTTTTGACAAAAGCGTTGCTTTTCTGACATCATGGTTGCAAAAATGATCCTGAGTAAAATGTTGCCGTCTATCGTTGGCTTGATATGGTATTTTTTTTCATCTTATTTCAGGTCACTTGCCAGGCCTAGCAGGCTGCGGATGTTATTTGTGCCCTGATTGTAACTGCTCACCCCTCAAGGATAAATTCCCATAATGGAAAGTCGCTTTTCACACTACATTTTTTTCTTAACACGTATCTGCTCAGGGGGTGCTGCAGATGCAAGGCGGAGGGGGCGAAGGCGTACTTCCCGTACTTCGAGCCCCCGACAACGCAGCAGATGCGGTATCCCCTGAGCAGATCTGATTTTTTATGGGCTCCAAGCCTTGTAAATCTTGTTTCTTTTTGGCATATTCCCCTCCATGCCTGTGCCGGACAGAAAAACATGTCTTGAAGTTCTACGAAAGTACCGGGTGCCGCCTCATATTACAGGCCACAGTGTAATGGTAGCTCGCGTAGCAGTCGCTCTATGTTGCATACTTAATGAAAGAAAAAACAATAATGCTGTGGACCATATTAATGTTTCCCTTGCAGAGGCTGCAGGCATGCTTCACGATATAGCCAAGCTTGAGTGCATAAATTATCACTGTGATCATGCAGTAAGAGGAGCTGAGATACTGACGGTCTGCGGATGGCCAGAAGTTGCAGATATCGTGAGACAACATGTGATGCTGGACATGCCAGTGTCTGATTACAGTCATATAAATGAGGCAATGTTGCTTAATTATTCTGACAAGAGGGTAATGCATACCAGGTTTGTCTCTCTTGAGAGGCGTTTTGAAGACCTGATGCAGCGTTATGGGACTAATGCCCAACGTCGGAACAGAATTGAGTTCATGTACCGGGAATCCAGAGTGCTGGAGCAGGTGATATTTCGCGCTGCAGGTATATTGCCGGAGGCCTTGAGGCCAGCTTCTTTACGTGAGCCGCTATCTCAATGCTAGAAGCTGAAAGCTGAAAGCTCAAGGCTGAAAGCAAAAGATATTTTTTTGCTGGTTACCAAACTCCGGTTTGGGAGCTATGTATTTATTCCCCAAAGGGAATAGTATCGTTTTTTAAGCGTATAATTGGACGCAGATAAACGCAGACTTCGTACGCAGATAAAAAAATTTGTGTGTTTCTGTGTTCATCTGTGTCCAATAATCTGCACGGATTTATTTAGAAGTTACAAACAGATATAATAAATTTTTGAAATTTTTACCTGATTTGAGAGGATCGAAACATGCCCAATACCATAACATTTTACGGCCATTCAGCTTTCAGAATTGTAACAGCCCAGGGGTTGCGGATATGGATTGATCCGTGGCTTGACAACCCCATGGCCCCTGAAGACAAGGGCGATACTGAGGCAGACCTTATTCTTGTCACCCATGCCCATCCGGACCATCTTGGAAACACTATGGAACTTGTTACATCTTCCATGACCGAGGTAGTGGCCATACATGAACTTCAGCAGTACCTGCTTGCCAGGGGCCTTCCAAATGTTACAGGCATGAATATCGGCGGTACATATTTTACTAAGGGAATTTCCGTTACCATGGTGCAGGCAGTACACAGTTCGTCCATTTCAGATGGACAGGAACTGCTCTACGGTGGAGAGGCTGCCGGGTTTATAATTCGCCTTGAGGATGGTGTGCGTATCTATCACGCAGGAGATACGGCCCTTTTCGGAGACATGGCCATGATCGGCTCCATGCATTCCCCCAAGGTGGCAATTCTTCCCATTGGAGATCATTATGTAATGGGACCACGGGATGCAGCCTATGCGTGCAGGCTAATCAGCCCCAAGGTGGTAATCCCCATGCATTACAAGACATTTCCTGTACTTACAGGTACTCCTGGAGAGTTTGAGCGTCAGATGAAGGCAGGTCATGTGGATGCCAGTATCAAGGCGCTGAAGCCTGGGGAGAGTATTGAAGTGGATCTGCTTTAACCTGTGGGAGCAGAATCTGAAATCATGCAGGGTGCGCAATGCGCACCCGACATATTTTAACCTGAATTGGGCCTAAGCTAATGGCGCTGATTTCCACGCTCTGCTGTAATTCGTACCACAATGTCACCCATCTCCTTCATGGAAAACGGCTTTGTGAGCCTGCCTTTAAAGCCATATTTTCTGAAATCCGACATGACCGGGTCATTTGAGTAACCACTGGCAACTACGGCAGAAACGTCAGGGTCAATTTCAAGCAGCCTTTTCAATGTCTCAACTCCTCCCATGCCACCCGGGATGGTAAGGTCCATAATCACCAGGTCAACGGGGTTC
>WFRQ01000322.1 GCA_015486425.1 Deltaproteobacteria bacterium
ATTTTAAGGCATCTCTCCGCAGCGGCGTCAAGAGCGTCAAGTGATGGCAGACGCCTGAATATTGGGCCAAGCCTCTTCTGTTTTATCTGTTTTTCCTGAATCAGGTACATTATGGATATAACAAGGGCCATGGCAAGCACAGCATAGGCTATGAGGCATATACCAGCGTGTATGGGAAGCCAGATACTTTTAAGTGCCGGAGGCAGGGGCAGCATGCGGTCCTGCTGAAAGGATGACGCTGCCATGACCACAAGTATAAGGGGGGTAACAAATGCCCCCATGGATTTTACATTTGAAAAGTTATGGAACAGCAGGAATGAGCCTGACATTGCCCATGCGAGAAATGACAGGGTTTCGTGCATGTTCACAATGGGGGTGTGTCCGAGCGCCTTCCACAGCAGCCCGAATGCCACGGTGTGAACTGCAAAACCGCCGGTAAGGGCCAGGGTGGCCACCCGTTCAGCGCCCTTTCGCTGGGTTATGAGATGTGCAACAAAACCGGCAGCAGCAAAAAAATATATAAACAGGGCTATCTGAAACAGAAAATCATGCATTTGACCTGACACCCTCCACGGTATCACCTGCTCCATGGCCGCAGACAGATTCGGCCCACGTTGCTATGCTCTCCCAGTCATCTTCAGTGAGCCATTTCAGTATGTCCGGTTCAGCAAGGGCAGTACACAGGCGCTTCTTTTCATCTGCATCAGAAGAAGAAGCAAGGATGAACTCCCTGAGTTTACCAAGAAGCTGAAGATAAATCCCCCATATCAGAGGGTATGCCTCTTCCATCTCCCTGCGCAGGCGCTTTGCCACAGCCGGACTCCTGCCAGCGGTGGATATGGCAATGCACAGGTCCCCGCGCCGAACCATTGACGGAACTATGAAACTGCACTGGTCAGGGATATCCACCACATTGCAGAATATTCGGCGCCTGTCCGCCTCTGCCACCACCTGGCGCTGAGTTTCCTCATGGTCCGTGGCAGACACCACCAGCCAGGCGTCTTCCAGGTCATGGGGCTGAAATTCCCTCTCCCTGATGGCTATAATCCCCTGATCTGCCATCCTGCGGATATTTTCAGTCAGTTCAGGGCTTACCAGCAGCACCCGCCCGCCCGCAAAAGCCAGCGGCAGCACCTTTCTTTCAGCCACCCTGCCACCGCCTACAACCACCACCTTTTTGCCGTGCAGGTCTGCAAAAAGCGGGTAGTAACTGTAATTTTCATTGGTTCTGTTTTCTGCCTGTATGCTCATGGCCTGCAGAATATCAATCATTAACGCACCGGGCAACAGGTTAATTGGATAATATTGTGCTTTTCCCCCAAAGCTGCATGTTGCGCTGCTCTTTGCGGTACAATATATGATAGAAATGAGAGACGGAAATCAAAGCGGATGCATTGTTCAAATGCTTTCATTTCTGTGCATCGGGTTGTATAATGCCGCCATGAGTACGTTGGAGCGTTGGGAATATACCCAATTATCAATGCCCTTTTTTGAATCTTTGCATCCCATATCGGTGGAACCGGATGCTTCCTGTGCCGAAAAACTGAGTGTGCTTCTTCAGGGAGATCTCGATTTCCAAGGCAAAAATGGTATCTATGCTTCACATCATTTCCATGCATTTCCTGCCAAATTTCCTCCCCAGTTACCATCTCTCTTCATTGAACACCTCACACGGCCCGGAGACGTAGTTCTGGATCCCATGGCAGGCTCTGGTACCACATTGGTCGAAGCTGTGCTTGCAGGAAGGAAAGGAATAGGGTTTGACATCGATCCCCTTGCCCTGCTTGTTGCGCATGTCAAAACAACTCCGCTTGATCCCTTTCTTGCAGCCAAAATCGGCTACTCCATTGTGAAGGAAGCCACACATCTCCGAACAGAGAATGCCGACGATCTGTGGCGTATCAAAAATAGATGGACTCGCAAAACCAGTGAGTTCGTGGACTACTGGTTTATGGAGGAAAGCCAGCTCGAACTATTGGCGTTAAGCGCTGCCATTCATGGATTTTCCAACGGAGATTTTCAGTCATTTTTCCGCCTGATTTTTTCCAGTATCATTATCACCAAATCAGGAGGCGTGTCACTTGCAAGGGACTTGGCCCATACCCGTCCCCATCGGGCAAAAATAATTTTTTCTCCCTCTGGTGAAATCCTGGAAGGCGAAAGGCTCCTTGAGGAGGCTAATCCTCGCATCAATCACATCTCTAAAAAGCTGAAATCGCCCATCCATGAATTCGAAAAAAAATTAGATAAAGCCATTGAAGGACTCAGGCAGATGAAAAACGCACAAAAGTCAGATGCTTTTCTGCTACACGGAGACGCTCAGGCTTTGCCTTTGCAAGCAAATTCCGTTGATTTGATCATAACCTCGCCTCCTTATGCATCCAACGCTATTGATTATATGCGCGCCCATAAATTTTCTCTCGTGTGGTTTGGCCATTCAATTGAATCGTTAGGCCAAACACGTAAAAAGTACATTGGCGGAGAAGCTACAGATGATTCCTGTTTTGAACAACTGGCCGAAGTGCCCCGGAGGATTGTCAAAGCAGTCGGAATGGAGGATAAACGCAAAGGCAGGGTATTACATCGCTACTATTCAGAGATGAAACGTATGTTGCAGGAAATGCAACGGGTCCTGAGGCCGGGGCGGGCTGCTGTGATCATTGTGGGAAGCTCACTAATGCGGGGAAAAGATACGGAAACCGGGCAATGTCTGGCCGCTATAGGTCAATCGGTGGGGCTTAAACTAATTCATATAGGGCGTCGGGAGATCGATCGAAATAAACGAATGATGCCTGCCGGACACAAAGTAGACCCTGAATCACAAATTCAGCGACGTATGCATCAAGAATTTGTCATTGGTTTTATAAAATAAGGCATGATAGACAAACTGTCAGAACTACGTTCAAAATACCTTAAGGCTGTCTGTGGGCAGGCGATTTTCTTGAAACATGGCGATGTTCCGAGCATCGCTGATGTGAGCAGCAAATTAAGCATTCAATTGGCCCGTGGCATCTTGAAACAAGTACCCGCCCCCCTCCATTCAGGAAAAATCAATGGACAAACCGCTGGAAAATGTTTTGAAGATGTGACTAAAGACTATCTCAAAACGGGCTTTGGTATTCTTTCCCATTTGAGGCCGGGAAAATGGATGTATTCTGTCCAGAACAGTATTACCGATTTCGTGCAATATGCTCATCTATCAGTGCTCACAGAGCTTATCCGCTCATCAAAAGAGTTGCGAACCACTATGGGTAATTATGTTGTAAAGCCGGACATTGTGATTGGACGCATACCGTTCACGGATGAAGAAATCAATGCACATGACCATATCGTTGCTGCGGGCTCGTGGCCCAAACTAACTCCAGCAAGAATGCGAAATCGTCCAGATCCGCGCCCTATTCTACATGCGAGCATTTCCTGTAAACTAACCTTGCGTAGCGACCGCTCACAAAATGCCCGCACCGAAGGGTTGAACCTGATACGCAACCGCAAGGGACACACACCGCACATAGTAGTCGTTACAGCCGAGCCCATGCCTACCCGCATAGCTTCATTGGCGCTGGGCACAGGGGACATCGATTGTGTGTATCATTTTGCCTTGCACGAGCTGCAAGAAGCAATACGAGCTACTAAGAATGAAGCAGTCATTGAATCGCTGGAAATTATGATTGAAGGAGATCGGTTGCGCGATATCTCAGACCTGCCATTTGACCTTGCAGTTTAATGCTCTAACAAGGCTCTTGCAAAAAAAAGATTTTTTTCAAATCGCCATAACCATATATTTAAAACGTACGTTCCCCACCCCTATCACAACCTATACGAGTTTTTTCGTCACCGATTTCCGAACAAATCTGCTTCTGACAAATTCAGTGCTACCAGATACCTTTTCTGGCCTTCAGTAAGTGGTGTAGCCAGTCCACACATACATGCCACTCTGACCACCTGAAGGCCCATAAATTTTTCAGTGCGCCTGTTGCGTTAGAGCCTGTGCTGTCAAAAAGAGTAATTTCCTCCTCCGTTGGTTTGCCCGGTGGTGTTGACAAAGTTGTTCGTATTTGCAGAAGCCCTGTTGTTTGCATAGAAGTTGCCTGAATTATTAAAAACTATGCCGTTTGTGGAATTAGTGACCAAATTATCTTCAATCATATTATGAGAATTTTTAACGCAGATGTTACCCCACTTGTTAAAACTGACTGAATTTCCCTTGACATAGCAGTTTGAAGGTATCCGTAGGCCTCCAAGACCACTGATATCTGAAAGATTGTTATAGGTTATGCTGTTATTGGTTACTCTGGTTTCACCTTCAAAATTTCCCAAATCTCCTATAAATATCCCCCACCTGTCATTTTCGAAACATGAATTGTCACTCAGGTTCGAACCAGAAGAGGCCTCAATGCCATTTTCGTTATAACTTGAGCTGTTATGGACAATAGTTGAGCCTGTGCCTGCAGTGATACCACCGCCCCCATTGGAAGATGCCATGTTGTCAGTCAATGTACTGCCTGTGCCTGCCTCTATGCCCCGGAAACCATTGTCATAGGCAGTGTTACCAATTATTGTGGAAGCGCGTCCGATAAACATACCTGTGTTGCTATTTCCGTAGGCTGTATTGTTGATCACCACTGAACCTGAGCCAACAAATATACCGTAACTCTGATTATCTGCTGCTGAACACTGTTTGATGGAATTACCTTTTGATACCAGATGCATTCCATAATCGTTATGCATAACTC
>WFRQ01000323.1 GCA_015486425.1 Deltaproteobacteria bacterium
ACTTGTCAAGCCGCCTTGTACGCATGCCTGAGGCTTTCTTCGCAATAATTTTCGTCAGTTCAGGCTGACCGTCATTATTCATTTCCATGGTATATGCCAGAAGGTCTTTAGCCTTGCTGTAGCCGCATGCCTCAATATGTGATGCATACCAGGGCCGTGCATGCCCCATCATCATTGACGGCGGTGAATCAAACCCATCAACAAGCAGACCGCATTCCTGATTTATAGAGAGGTTGAATGGCCCAAGCGCTCGCTTCATTCCCTGGGACCTCAGCCATACTTCTGCTGTGTTAATCAGGTTTTCAAATGTGTCTCTTCTGTTTTCGGCCTCAAGCATTCCCCAGAAGCCGGTGCTGTTTCCATATCGCTCAAGATGCAAAAAATCTATCTGTGCGCTTATCCGTCCCACAGCGCATCCATTTCTTCGGGCAATCCAGAAACAGCACTTTGCATGTTTGAAATAGGGATTGGACGGAGAAAGGTGCATCTGCCGCTCCAGATACAGAGGTGGCACCCATGCAGCATCGTCATTATAAATGGGCCACGGCACTTTGATAAATTCTTTTACAGCCCTTTTATCATTGAGGTCGGGAATTTGCTCAATCACTATACCATTTTTTGAATTCATGATTATTTTTATGCGAAAGGATTTTTTTTACTGTTAAAATATGCTGTTGGTGATGTTTTTATCTGAAAGTCCACGCTGTTCTAAATGGCTTTTCGTGTAAAGCGAGTGTTGTCTCACTGACGGATAACATAGAACCTAATTTGAGCTCAATTTTGGTAGAAGTTTACCAAAGTGTAACCCTCCCTGTTGGTGTAACATGGAATTAACTGCCCATGAGCCCATATACTTAGGGACTGTTAAAAAATAACTTGCCGATTTCGCATCTCATCTTCAGGCCATCCTGACCCAAATCTGAGCGCGCCATCATCCAACTTATTTTTGGACAGCCCCTTATGAAGGGGAAATTTTTATAGAAGTGGACATGAAAGGCAAAACAATATATACAGGTGCTGTTTTCAAACAGCTTGGGGTATCAATTGAGCAATATCCTCAAGCCGTGAATATATCGGGCTGCAGGATTCATGTCGATGCAGTAGAATGCTAATCGTAAAATGCCTGTTTGCACAACATAAACATAAAATTTCGCATTTTTTTCAGCTCTCAATCAGCCCATGAAAAGCTGAACAGTTACAAAATTTCATTAAACAGCAAGTAATTTTTAAAGTGGAGCAAATGCAGTGAAGGCAATAATATTGAGTGCGGGACAGGGAAGAAGGCTTCTTCCTCTGACTGCCTCTTTACCAAAATGCCTGCTTAAAGTAGCAGGCAGAACAATCCTGGAATGGCAGATTGATACGCTTTTACAGGCGGGTATTGATGATATAGTGGTAGTTACCGGGTATGGCTCTGAAAAGGTGGATACATTGATAAGCAGCCAGTACGGTGGCATGCCGGTGAGAACGCTCTATAATCACAGATACGCCACTTCCGACAACCTTGTGAGCTGCTGGCATGCCCGTCATGAGATGAATGGCAATTTCCTTCTTTTAAACGGGGACACGCTTTTTGAAGCATCGGTATTAACCATGCTCCTTAAGTGTCCGGATGCCCCTGTTACAGTAACCATCAATTCAAAGGATAGCTATGATTCCGATGATATGAAGGTAATCCTTGACCATGGAAATCTTGTGCGAATTGGCAAACAGCTTCCCACTGACCAGGTACATGGTGAATCCATTGGCCTGATCCGTTTTCTCGGTGATGGTCCTGTTATTTTCAGAAATGCACTTGAAAAGGCAGTCAAGGAGCCGGAAAGCAGCAACAGATGGTATCTTTCTGTAATTGACAGTCTTGCGTCTGAAATGGCAGTGATGACCTGTTCGATTACCGGGCTGTTATGGTGCGAAATTGACTATCCTGAAGATTTAAAACATGCAGAAAATATCATGACAGCCTTCATTTCTCTACCTCACCCAGGCAACAGCCAGGCAGAACTTGTGCATACACACGATTCCCTGCATGGCCATTGATTTATAAATCATCAGCCCCAGTATTGTTTTCAGGCTGCAAACAAAGTCAGTGATTGCTGAACGATATATAATCCGGGAGATTATCAGACCCGCGATAGCTACCTGCCTGCTTCTAATCTTTATCTTCGGAATTTATATTGCCACAAGATACTGGGCAGATGCGGCCCAGGGCGAACTGCCTGGCATCACTGTAATGCTGCTGATACTGCTTCGAATCACCATTGCGCTTGAAGTTCTCATTCCCACCACTCTTTATCTTTCAGTTGTTGCATCACTTAACCGTCTTTACCGTGATTCTGAAATGACAGCCCTTGCTGCCTGCGGCCTCGGTATAGGCAGGGTGATCAGGGCGGTTTTCATGGTTTCGGCCACGGCAGCCGTGCTGGTAGCCTGTCTTTCTCTGTACATAAGGCCCTGGGCATGGGACCAGTTTTTCCGTTTAAAGACAGAGGCCAGAGCAAACTTTGACCTTACACGCATGAAAGGCGGGACTTTTTATGAACTTTGGCATGGCAGAAGGGTCATTTTTGCAGAAAAAGTGGATAGAGGCAATAACATTGCAAAAAAGATTTTTATCTACACTGACCGTAATAATTCCAGGCAGGTAATTTCTGCTGTGAAGGCCAGGCAGTTCGATGACCGTAGAACAGGCAGACCCATACTCATGCTTTTTAACGGCAATCAGTATGAGTATTCCCCAGATGGAAACCGGGAATTTTTCGTGGAATTTGAACGCTCCTCAATGGTCATTGAACCTGGGACAGTTGTAAGGGAAGAGAAGGTCAAGGCCATTCCTACGCTATCTTTAATTGGTTCGCATGATATGGAAGAGCGGGCAGAACTGCAGTGGAGGTTCATTACGCCTGTTTCAACACTTTTTCTTGCCCTGCTTGGAGTGCCACTCAGCAGGTCCGGCCCGCGACAGGGGAAATTTGCAGCAGCTCCTGTGGCTATTGGAGTATTCGCTGTTTATTATAATGCAGCAGCCCTGATGAAAAAATGGGTGGCGCAGGGCGTTTTGCCGTGGATACCCGGAATCTGGTGGAGCCAGATACTCCTTCTTCTTCTTTTCTTGATTTTAATGCGGCGATCCAATCTGTGTTATTCATCATGAAAATTCTTGATGTATATTTAGCAAAATATTTTCTGAAATTTTTCCTCATAGTACTTGCTGTTCCGGGCATACTGTTCAGCTTTTTTGAACTGCTTTCACAGCTTGAAAGTGTTGGTCAGGGAACCTATTCCACAGGTAATGCCGTACAGTTTGTGCTTTTAACACTGCCCGGGCGTCTTCAGGACCTCATGCCAATGACCGTACTCCTTGCAGGTATTATTGCCCTTGGAATGCTGGCTGACAGACATGAACTCCTTGCCATGGAGGCGTCAGGTATTTCTGTTTCAAGGATAAGTGCGCCTGTGCTTGCCACCTGCCTTGTACTCATGTTTGTTTCCGCTGCAGCAGGAGAGATTGTCATCCCCAGTCTTGAACAGAAGGCGCGAAATATGCGGTTTCAGGCCATTTCGGGTGGCAGTAATGTCACACCTGTGAAGCAGGGTTTCTGGGCCCGGTTTCATAACTCGTTTATACATACGGAAAGTGTAGGGGAAAATGGAACAGTTGCAGGCATCAGTATCTTTAAATATAATGATCAAGCGCAGATGAAAGCGTTTATCCATGCTGAAAGCGCACGGATATTGTCTGACCGGTGGGTACTGAAAAACGTTACGCGTAAAATAATCAGGGGTACTGAGATCACTACCGAGGTCATTCCCTCTCTCGAACTTCGCGGTTTTCTCAGCACGGAACAGGTGGCAGCCCTTGAAGTTTCTCCCATATCTCTCTCCACTCCTGAACTTATACAGTATATAAGTGCCCTTGAAAAAAGTGGTCAGAATCCAAGGCATTACAAGCTGGCTCTTTGGCAGAAGTTGAGCCTTCCTCTTACAACTGCTGCAATGGCCCTGCTTTCCCTGACCTTTGTTTTCGGGCCGGTGAGGGAGATTGGGGCAGGGCTGCGAATTACCATCGGTGCCTTTACCGGCATAGCCCTCTATTTCGGTCAGCAGCTTGTTACCCACATCGGAACCTTCCTGGACCTTCCTGCATTTGTAATAGCACTGATACCGGCTGCTGCAGTAGGTTCGATTGCAGTTATGCGGCTGAGAAAGCTTGTGTGATGAGTCCCTTTCTTACCTGATTTTTTCGTATCTGCTCACAGGATACCGCATCTACTGCGTTGTCAGACGCTTGAAGTACAGGAAGTACGTCTGCGCGTCCTCCGCCTTGTATCTGCAGCACCCTGTAAGCAGATACAACCCTAAATTGAGCGTTTCAAAATATTGAGAAGTTACATTTTTTTCTCCTGGCTCAATTCCTGAAATTCTCTCTTCTCAGGCATGAATACTCGTTTTCTGGTATTAATAGAAAAAAAACCATCTTTATCTTCTGAAATCTCATGTATATACCAGGCAGCGCGTTTGTCAGGACGTGGATCCAGAGACGTAACAGATGGCGCTCCGAAGACAGGTGCCGTGCCTTGAGGGGTTTTAACACTGGTTTTGACCTCCCTGTGGGCATGGCCGTGCAGGATAAGGTCACAACCGTATTTTTTTATTATTTCAAGAAATCTGTCAGCATCTGTCAGACATTTTCTTTTTTTCACAACCCCGTGAACCGGGGGGTGATGAAGAAAGATTACCCGGAAAAGGCGTTGACCCTGAAGCTGTTTCAGTATAGCCTCAAGCTTTTTCAACTGACTATAGCCCAGCGTTCCGGTGGCAAGGCGAAGGGAGCAAGGTACAGATGTTGATAGACCGATCAGGGCTATGTGCCCGATAATTTCCACTGAGGGGAAAATGTCATTAAGGGAATGTAAAGCAGCGTGCCCTGAACTGGTATTGCCGGGCAGCAGATATTCCATCCAGTATATAAATGATTTCTGCCAGGGTTCAAATACATAAGAGTCGTGGTTTCCGGGAACAAGGGAGATTTCTTTTCCTGTGCCAAGCTTATGGAGCCATTGGGCGCTGCTCCTGAATTCGCATGGCAGGCCAAGATGAGTAATATCACCGGTAATAACTGTATGATCCGGTCCAACATTATGAAAATCATTTATCAGGATATCTGCCAGGGATGAATCCTGACGCAGATGCCTTATAAGTTTCCAGCGTGTGTAACCCAGGAAACGCTTGTTCATCAGTTGACGGAAATGTACTTTCCCAGGTTCAGCAAGATGTAAATCTGAAATATGTGCCAGCAGGAATGGACGGCTATCAGCCCTATGCGAGATGTGGTCTATCATTATTTGAGCGATTTAGTAGAGGTTCTTTCTCAATTGGTTATGCCAACGAAGGAGGCATAATTGCCTGGCGTCCTTTGCATCTTTTGCGGTTTATGTTTTTTAAACCGTCCGCTTCGTTCGAAAGTTGTAATTTTACACGATATTCAATAATAAACAGGAAATGATTATGAAGTTACATGTTTATATAATAAATGACAGCACAGTTAAAGTCTGGGGGCTTACCCCTGGTGAACGGGTCAGGAGAATCCTTGGAGACAGAGCTGTCCATGTACGCAGCCTCCATGATATATCTGACAATGCCAATGTCATGATAGTGCGGGGTGATTATCTCATTGATGACCGGCTGATAAATTACCTCTCAGAGAGTTCCGACATTATAGTGACAACCCAAAGAGGAAAACAGAGCGTACCTTTTGCCGCCAGCGTGCCTGCTGAAAAAGCGCTGATGACAGCAGAATTTCTGGAAAGCCCTTCAACTGTCACCCCTCCTGAAAATGTCAGTGTGAAGGAGACTGATGAGCTCCCTGTTTCATTTAACAAGAGACTCAGGAAATTTGAACCGCCATTTGTGTTCAAAGTCAAGGCAGGCCATGAGAAAGAACTTGAGCAAAAACTGTTTGACTGGTCATATAAGGGTGTAACAGACCTTGTAACCAAATGGCTGTGGCCAGCTCCTGCCCGGAGAGCAGTAAAAAAATGCGTTGAACTTGGGCTTAAACCCAATCATGTGACTGCGCTGGGTTTTATGCTTGTTGTGGCAGCAGGCTGGCTGTTTTACATGGGACATCTATGGTCCGGCCTTGCATGTGGATGGCTGATGACATTCCTTGATACCGTTGATGGCAAACTTGCCAGGGTCACTGTGACATCAAGCAGATTCGGCCATTACTTTGATCATCTGATTGATCTTATCCATCCGCCCTTCTGGTATCTTCTGTGGGGCATGGGGCTTCAGGCAACAGGCAGATATGGCATTGATGTCTCTCTTTCCACGCTGATGTGGCTGATATTTTCCGCATATATTGCAGGTCGCCTTGTGGAAGGTACGTTCAAATGGACGCTGGGCCGTTTTGGTATATTCTGCTGGAGGCCTGTGGATTCATTTTTCAGGTTAATTACTGCAAGACGCAATCCGTGTATGATTATTCTTACAGTTTCTCTCATGCTGGGACGACCGGATGCAGGTCTCCTCGCCGTGGCATGGTGGACTGTACTCACAACTGTATTTATGGTGGTCAGACTGCTGCAGGGCCTGTGGCTCAAATATGTAAAGGGGCAAACCCTTGAATCGTGGTTCAGCAGCGTTGAGCCGATTGCAGACGGAAAATCCCTTGCAGTTCGCTGGTTTACCCGTGACCTCAGCCGCTGATGTCTTAT
>WFRQ01000324.1 GCA_015486425.1 Deltaproteobacteria bacterium
GAGATGGACAAGAAAGGACAGGGTAAAACATTTTCTCGGCATCCAGTTTCTTGATGTAACGCCAGAGCAGGAATCAGGCATCAGGGAGGTTATACAGTCCCTGTTCTGGAAGACCGCAAAGGCATAATATCATTTGATACCAGCGGCCATGTGGACTCCTCTGACCTTTCCCGACTTTACAGGTTTCCCGGATTGAACAATATCGACATTGTAACTGCTCACCCCCCTCAAGGATGAATTCCCATAACGGAAAGTCGCTTTTCACACAAGATTTTTTTCTTGACACGTATCTGCTCAGGGGATGCCGCAGATGCAAGGCGGAGGGGGCGAAGGCGCACTTCCCCCGCACTTCGAGCCCTTGACAACGCGGCAGATGCAGTACCCTGTGAGTAGATACCTGACATTTATGATGACTCTGACCGGGATACATATCTACCGAATATCAGGGTGGCTGTGACGGGAGCATTCCCTGTTTGTCTCGCCTTTTCTATTATTGTGGAGGCTGTGTGGCTTTTTGAGACTTGTTCTGCGAGAAAACCTGCATATAACGTTGGTGACACCTCATGACAGTTTCAGAACCAGTCTCAAAAAGTTACATAGCCGCAGCACGTTATGATATTGGGACAAACAGGGAATGCTCCCGCTGTGACTATACGGGCAATAGCATATATCCCGGCGCAGATGAGATATGCGCAGACTACATCCATAACGACTGCAATGGCGCCATAGATTATGAACCCTGCATCCCGCAATAATGGGACATAAGTTCCATTTTAATGAAACACCATGCAAAGTCTTTCAATTACCAGATTCAAGGCTGTAATGTATTGCAGGCTTACAGGCCCTGCTGCTTCACCACCTTGATGGAATATGGCCCGGTACCGCTCTTGCTGTTATAGTGCTCAACCCGAACGTAGTAGGTGCCAGGGGCTATATCCGCGGTAATTTTTGGATTAAGACCTGTGCCACTGTCGTCATCACGGGCAATCAGTTTTGTATCGCTGTCAGGACCGTAAAGGTTCATGATAAGGTCCGTTCGCCCCTCAGTCTCAATAGTGTACTTTCCTTCCTGACTTACTGTAAATTTATACCAGTCTTTCTGACCTGGCTGAGCAATGTTCCCCTTATAGGGTGCAAGATCAATGACCTTGAGTTCAACCGGCCCTTCGAGGACAGTGGATGAGGCTATGGTAAAGGCCCTCTCGGTCCTGAATTCCTCTGTCACCGGCCCGTATTCATCGTACTGGGGTTTCTGGCTTGAACTGATAATTTTACATATTTTACTGTGCAGTTCCCTGTAACTTCCGGTAAAAGCACCATCATGCCAGGCATCACACAGGGCTATGGTAAATGCACCGCCCTGCTGGTAGCCTGCTGATGTGAAGCCGTCCCTGCAGCCTGCGAGATGGATAAGCTGGGCCTTGATCTCCACATTATCCCGTGACGCTGGGGCTACGGGCCTGAAAGTGGCCTGTTCATTTACAGGAACAGTCATCCTCCCCCTGTAATTGGATCCGGAATTGCAACTGTCACTTATCATGACCACCCGCACCCCGGACCTGAATTTCATAAGGGCCTCATGAATCTTGTCATCTATGATCTCCCGGTCATAGGCCACAAGGGTCTCGTCCTTGCCGTCCAGTTCGTCGCCGTTGAGATCAGGCTGCTGCCCGCCGTGGCCTGAATAATAGAAGACAAAAATATCACCTGCCACAAGGTTGTCAGCCGCGCGATAAAGGCCTGAGAGCACGTGGTTGCGCGTGGCCTGCGCGGTCTTCAGGATCCTGCAGTTGTAACCCAGAGGTTTAAGAATCCTCTCCACATTATCAACATCCAGTTCGCAACCCCAGCATCCGGCTGTTCCGTCCCAGCCATTGTAGCATCCAGGGTCCACACCTTTCAGTCCCACCAGTAGAGCTTCTCCTTTATTCATTTTTCCTCCTTGTGTTATGTTGTGAGATGAACGGGGCACGTTGGCAGTGTCTGTTCCACTGATAGATTAAGATAAAAACTTTTCTCTCTTATCATCAATCTCCAGTCAACCATCTGGTTTAAAAACTGCGGAAGCCAGGCCGCCACATGGAATCTGCTGCCGCACCTTGAATTGGCATAGGTCAATATACTTTTAAAGCTTTTTGCAATGTCACAGTAATCGTAAACTTCTCTCTGAATACCGTTCAGGGCTATTTGATCCTGCACACGCCCGGGGCGCGTATCAGTTATGAGCATTTCCGGATTATTACCGTACTGTTTAATAAGTTGTCCTGATTCGCCCTGTTTCCAGCTCTCGACTTTTTTTAAAAGTTTTTCTATGTAGGGAGTTTTGGTATTGGCCTCTTCCTGTTCATACTGGAAAAAATAAGCCAGATTTGTGATGCTGCGTGAAGGAACGGGATATATCAGATTGTAGGTAAAGAAAGGGCTGATGCCGGTAATTCCAAATCGTTCAGGGTTTTTAAAATAGGGGCTGAACCGGTCCAGACGCATGCCGCCTGTTGAGTATGGCGGAGGAAGGTGGCTGATGGAATCTATGATTTCTGACATATACTCATAATCTTCTGCGCTTTCTCCAGGGAAACCGTACAGGAGATTCCATGCCGGTGTTACACCGTACTGGCTGCACCACTTCAGGAATGCCACGTTTTGAAGGGCGGTCACGCCCTTTCTCATAAGCTTGAGAACCGCGGTGCTGAGACTCTCAATGCCAGGCTGAACAGCATGCACGCCTGCTTCCCTGAGGAGTTTTACCTGGTCCCTGTCAAGGGTTGATCTGACTTCATAGAACATGGAAATTTCAGACTGATCTCTCTTTAATGCTGGAAGCAGTTCGCTGAAATAGTTCATGTCCATTACATTATCTACAGCAGTGAATGAATTTATACCGTAGCGTTTCCTGAGGCAGGCAAGTTCACTGAACACGCGAGCCGAACTCTTGCTCCGAAATGTTATGGTTTCACCGTTAAGACCGCAGAATGTGCACTGTGACCTGGCGCCCCACCAGCATCCTCTGGAGAATTCTACTGGCAGGGTCGGGGATATTGTGCCGCCTACAGGGCTGTTCTCAAGGGCTGAAAAGTAATCCTCGTAGTCAGGGCACGGCAGCCTGTCCATTTCCATAACCGGCACAGAGGGACCTGTATACATTGTATGACCTGCCTCCCTGCAGACGATCCCCCTGACATCCTTTATGGATTTCCCGGAAGATATTTTTTTTACCAGCTTTGGGAAGGAATAATCCGCCTCACCTGTGCAGACATAATCTATCCATCTGAAACTCCTGTGCAGTTCAACCCCCATATCCCCTTCGCAGTTTGCACCTCCAAACACAACGATTTTATCCGGATACGTCTGTTTTATCATACGGGCCATGGCCAGCGAGGGCATATTCTGTTGAAATGTGGATGTGAACCCGATAATATCGTATTTTTTAACATCCAGTCTTTTCATGCACTCCTGCATAAAGGGGGCAATGATGGTTCTCATGTTGAGAAATGCATCCATCTGTTCCTGATTATCAAGATGACATTGGAGGGTGGCGATGTATGTGTTGATATCAAGCCTGTGCTCAAACATAAACTGTGCAAATAGCCAGTCACCAGGAAAGAGAGTGAGGTTTATCTTTTCATCCACCAGGCTGTAGTTTTCAGTTCCGGTCATCTCTGCAAAAATCAGGTTTGCATAGCCTGTCTTTGCTTCAATCCCCTCGCTGGCAAGTCTGGCTTTCAAAAGGCTGATGCCTATGGCTGGCCTTGAGATGGATACAAAGGGCATATTTATCAACAGGACACTTTTCACTGGCTATTCATGAAGCTCTTGCACCGAATGTAAACGGATTTTCTGCCTGTTATTTCCCCATGTAAATGCACCGCGATGTCGTTTGTACTTTTCTTGACCTGGGATGCCGCACTATCTGGCATCGCCGCATGAAGGTTCAGGAGATACATGCTGTCTGTTTCACAGCGTCAGCTACTTCATCCACTCCTATTGAGTGTGGATCACCGTAAAGGACACTGCATCGTTTTGTAATTTCAGGGCAGGCCCAGGCAAGGGGCACAATGTCAGAGTAGATTATCACCAAGGGGGCATTAACGCCGTTACCGAGATGGGCAATCCCGTTTTCCAAAGTAACTACACAGAGAGCACCCTGCAGCAATGCTGCTACAATTTTTATGGGAAGGCCGTAGAGATTACGAAGGTGCGGATGGACGATCCCGCTGTCCTTTTCAGAGCCTATGGCGATAATATCAAAATCACCCCAGGATTTTATCCGCTCCGCAAGCTGCAGCCATCTTGTCACAGGCCACTCCTTTGCCCCTCCGCCCCCATCCGGTCGTGCCGGGTTTGAAACTGAATGGATGCTGAAAACAAAATAGGGTTTTTGAACAAAGCTCTCAGCAAGGCGCCGTTCCCTTTCGATGATGTGGACAACGGGTCTTGTGGAGTCTATGGGTATCCCGAGCAGTTTTGAAAAACCTGTTGTAATATGTTCATGAAAACTCTCTGCATCTGAACAGACACTGGCCATGTCAAAATGATACAGGTATGTGGATTCACGTATATCAAGTGGCAGGGAAGCAAACCACGACTCTGTCATGATTTCCCTGCCGCGCAGGTAGAGTGATTCACTGTAGATTGCAAGGTCAATATCCGGATTCTCATCGAGTACTCTACAGAATGTGGCGTTTTGAACCACGTATATAATAAAGATATCCCTGTTTCGTCTCTTAAACGCACGGATAACAGGTGTGGTACACAAGGTATCTCCCAGGGCATTAAAGCCTGCAAAAATCACCTTTTTCATGACATTGCCCGGTTTATCCAATGCCGCGTTATCAGGTATCCACCCTTCCAGGAACGGGAAACAGGTACAGTAATACCGGCAGAGGCCGAAGATCCGATCATTCAGGTTTTATCAGTCTGGCTGCTTCCTCAATCATGGCCTTTGCCTTGTCTTTATTCCTGAGACTCAGGATAGAGGCTATCTTTTCCGGTTCCGCCTGGGCAAGAGTCTCAACGTCCTCTATTCCAGCGGCTGTCAGTTTCTCTTCATATACTGCTCCAATCCCTTTTATGGACCTCAGGGTAATGTCGGATTCTGGTTTTTCTCTCGGCACAGGCCCGGGGCCTATAGGGCCTACGGGCTCCACGTGTGAAACCGGGGCTACGGGAGATACAGGTTCTACATGAGATACCGGCTCAATATGCGATACCGGGGAGACGGGCGAAACAGGGGTTACCGGGGAGACATGGGTTACAGGGGTTACCGGAGAAACTGGGGATACGGGAGTTACTGGTGATACGGGAGAAACAGGAGAAACAGGTGATACAGGAGTTACGGGAGTTAC
>WFRQ01000325.1 GCA_015486425.1 Deltaproteobacteria bacterium
GCTCTGATTGCCCTGTATTACGATTCTGACAACACGGGTTCTGATGGAGTGCTGATTGCAGAAAATATTCAGGAGGATAATGAAAGTGATGTGTGGCACTGGGATGTTACCGGAGTGCCTGAGGGCAGATGGTATGTTTATGGCATTATAAGTGATGATGAATCCAGCGCTGTAAGCTATGCCCCTGGAAATGTGGTGATTGACAGGACTGCACCTGAAGTGCGTGCCGAGCCTGCAGGAGGGTATCTTGAAGCTCCCGCTCAGGTAGTGCTGTCCGCAGATGAGCAGGCTGCAATCTATTATACCCTTGACGGTACTGATCCAACAGAAGATTCTTCTTTATATCAGGAGCCTTTGTCAATCTCGACTGAGACAACAATTAAATTCATTGCCGTGGATGCTGCAGGCAATATCAGTGTGGAAGGAGAAGAATTCTACTTCTTCAACAGGGCTCCAGATGAGCCGTCACTGCCTGAACCTTCAGATAATGCCCCTGCCGTATCTGTCAATACATCTCTTTCCTGGTCAGGTGGTGATCCGGACCAGGGTGACAGTGTCACCTATGACCTGTACCTTGATCAGAACAATCCTCCCCTGTCAAAGGTACTTGATAATGGTTCCATGGCAACATTCCAGGCAGAGGGTCTTGACTTTTCCGCTTCATATTACTGGCAGGTAGTTGCAAGGGACAGCGGCGGCCTGGAGACTGCAGGCCCGGTATGGCATTTTGTCACCTTTACCCGCAGCGGAGATGAAGATGGTGATGGCCTTTCTAATGAGGCTGAAACACAAGCAGGCACCAATCCCTTTGACTGGGACTCTGACCATGACGGTTACAGTGACATTGCAGAGGCAGGTACAGGAACAGACCCGTTATCTCCGGAATCAAGACCTCCATTCCCAACATCCTATGGCGATCTTGACGGCAACATGGTGATAGACGGACTTGATCTTGCAATGCTTAAGGCCGCTATTGGCACAATTAATGGTGATGAAAAATACAATGCAGCCGCTGACTTTAACAGCGACGGTAAGGTGGATGCATCTGACTTGGAGATGTTTTCCCGAATATTCGGTTACATGTTTGAAACCGGTTACAGTGCCGCCGCTGATTTTGACAGGGATGGAGACGTTGACAACATTGACATGGCAAGGCTTGCTTCGGCAATGAACTCTTCCAGTGCGGAGGCGGGTTCAGGTTATGATGAAACGGTTGACATGAACAGTGATGGTCATATTGACCAATGGGACCTTGCACTGTTTTCAATCAGGTATGGCTTCATTGCCGGGCAGTAAGAAGAGCTTACAAAACAAAGGCAGGTTACATGGCCAGTGCGGCGTGTATACCTGCCAATCAAACTTCATGCACCAGTGTTCCCCACCGTTCCAGTGCCTCATGGTCAATGGTTATTCCTGTACCATTGCCAGGCAACAGCGAGGCCCTGCCGCCTTTTCCAAATGTGACATCCTCTATGGAGATATCCTCTTTAAGCACATGCCTGGAATATGAGCCTTCGAAAAAATCTACCTTGCCGCACAGGGCCGCAAGGTGCCTGCCTGCAGAGGCCAGCACAGCGGTTTCGCCTACATGGCAACCTATCTGGCACGAATAGCCATACTTCCTGGCAATTTTATACATTTTAAGGGAATTCCTGAATCCGCCACACTTGGAGAGCCGTATATTAAATCCGGAGCATGCGGAAATCTCCATAAGTCTGCGCATATCATCCTCGCTGCGGAATGATTCATCGGCAAATACGGGAAGCCCCCCTTTTTGAGTAACATTTTTCATGGCTTCAATATCATCTGCAGGGGCAGGCTGTTCAATAGCGCTTAGCCCAAGATTTTCAGCCTCAGCAAGGTTAAGAAATTCAATTGCCTGCTCTTGTGAAAATGCTCCATTTGCATCAACCCTGAGGTTTACTGCATGTCCGAGACGTTGTCTTACAACTGCTGTATATTTAAGGCCGCTTTGCACATCAGATATTTTTATCTTGGCAAACTGAATCTGTTGAGCATGAATATAATCAAGCAGCCCTGAAAGCCTCGGTTCAGTCAGCATGGGGATCACTGCTGAATATATAAACTCCTGTGTGGCAGGTTTTGCGGCAAAGAGATTCCAGAGTGGTATGCGGGAAAGTCTGGCATGCAGGTCAAGCACAGAGAGTTCAACGGCACAGAAGGCTGATGGATGCCTGGCCACTGATGTCTGATACCAGACTTCATCCAGCCTGGCTTCAATAGCGGTTGTATCCCTGGCAGGGAGATTTTTAACCAGGCCGCATACCTCGGATGCGGCCTTTATGCATGATTCAATATCTTCACCTGTAACATATGTCCTTGGGGTACCTTCTCCATAACCGGTAACTCCTCCGGGAGAAACCGCAACCACCAGCAGAGCTTCGCTTTCAGCCCTGTCTGCCAGGTTATGACTAACCGGCAGAGAGAACGGGATCTGCAGCCGGTATATGCGGAATTTTTTTATCAGCATGTCTGTTTTTCTTTTCTGTTTCCATGAAGCCTTCCAGCATGGCAGCCGCATCCTTCCACTGGTACCACTGTTCAGGGGCTTCGAGTATGTGTTTTTCAAGGCAGTTCCAGGCCCTTTCTGAAATAGAAATTCCCTGGCTGCCATCCGCAAGAGAATCCACAGAGAGAACAAATCCGTTATTTTCCCTTTTCATCAGACAAAGTACTGCAGGAACCTTTGCTCTTCTATAAAAAAAATCAAGCGTCTTGTCCCTGTTCACCCGGTTGCCAAAAACTGATACCTGCTGATCTCTGTGAGGTCGCCACTCGGAAAATTCATCACATTCGGTTATAAGAAATCTCCCGGATTTTATCACTTCAAGCGCCCTGAAAGCTACCTTTGGTTCATCTGCATCAATGAGAATTACGTCAGTCAGGGCTGCGCGTTTCATCAGTTCCCTTTTGAGTGCCTTTGTCTTGAAACGTACTATCATTGCAACCTTGTAACCATTCATTGCCATGGATAGAGGCAAATATTCTACTGCACCAAAATGACCGGTTACTATAATGCCGCCGGTTCCAGCCTCTGCTATCCTGTCAAGGCACTCCTGGTTACGGATTTTGAGTCTTGAGTTCAAAAAATCCATCATATTGGTAAATGGTCTGTGGGCCATGAGGAGCTTTTCCAGATAATGCTCAAAAATACCGCAGAATGTCCTTAGTGTACTCCAGTAAAAGTGCGTGGAAGAGGCCTTTGGAGTCAATACAAACTCCAGGCATGCTATCATTTTTATGCTATCCCTTGCCCTGGCGGCATAATAAAGTGCTCCGAGGGCATACATGTAGGCCCTTAGAAATACGAGGGGCATGATGCGGGCAAGTTTTACGTTGAATGAAAGCTGGAAAAACTGACTTAGACCAAGATTCATGATCTTATGGCGGATATTCATGGCACAATTCTCCTTTCTGAGCTAATCTATTTATAATTATAATCGGACAAATAAATTTTTTTTAATAACTTTTATTAGATTATATAATAAAAATATGTCAATTTTTTTTACTATTTGACAATTATTACGGCTGGATAGCAATTATGCTTTTTGTATATTTTTATTTAATGCACGACTAATACCCTCTGATGCAGTTAGCTGGATTAAAAAAATAAGAAAATTAAAAAAAAGCACAGTCATTGAATAAGAATATAAAAGCCTTGCGTTTACTGCGATATCAAAGGTTTAATTTTCAACGCTTTTTGTTATATATTGACGTGTAAGTAGATGAAAAGGATCAGATAAAAATTAAAAGAAAGGCAAAAGTCAAAACAGATAAAAAATTAATATCAGTATGGAATAACTCTTAATGAAGGTAAAAACCTTCACATGAAGGAAATTTCATGCATGAAATTTCCTTCATGCAAAACATATTTAATTAGTATTAATTTTTTTAATAGATTAAGATAGTTGTCAATTCTGTCTTATATGTTAACGGGATAAAAAATTGGGATTTGTTAGAATGGAGTTGTTTTTGAAAAGACATAACAGCTGCATAAATGCAAGGGCAATTATTCAATATATTGAGGATCATGCGCCTGATAAACTGGAAGAGCTCTTCCAGGACCTTGGTCCCGAGATGAGCAGCGTTGAAAATAAACGTGACTTTCTCTGCAATCCCAACAACTGGATATCCTCCGAACTGCTTGAAACATTATTCGACAGGGCCAAGGTGATACTTCAGGACCCTGATGCTGCATTCAGGATAGGGTATAATTCCATTTTGAAGCGCCATCTCGGTTATATTCAAAAAATTATCATTTACGCATTTGGAAATCCCAACAGGGTCATGGCCAGGATCCAGAAGGTTAATGACCACTTTAACAAGACAAAAACCATTGAACTGATGGAAAGCACGGATACTTCTTCCGTGGTTAGACTTCACTGGCAGAAAGGTATCGCGCTCAGCAAGGACTTCTGTGATTATAACAAGGGTATATACAAGGCAGTTCCGGTAATATGGGGGCTTCCTGCAGCGGAAATTCAAGAGACAAGCTGTTTTTTCCAGGGTGATCCCTTTTGTGAATACCATATCTCATGGCATAGGCAGAACAGATTCAAGACACTGGTATTCAATTTCATTACTCCATGGCGAATCCTCAGGGAAACTATAAGGGAGCTTGAACAGGACAAGGAGGTTTTACGGCAGAAATACGACAAGATTCATGAGCTTAATTTCAAACTGGAAAACAAGGTAGAACAGCTCACCATTCTTCAGGAATCAAGCGCAGCCATACTTTCCACCATTGACCTCAAGGAACTGCTGGAGCTGATTCTGTCAAGACTCGCAAGGGTTGCCAATCTGGACAGAGCAGGAATATTCCTGAAGGATGAAAAAACTCACGAACTCGAACTCATTCATGCAGTAGGCGTCAACTCCTCAGAACTTGCCAGGCTTAAGGGCTATCACATTCCCCTGGACAAAATGGATAATATCATTGCCCGAAGCGCCCGGAAATCCGAGCCGGTTATTGTGGATGATGTAAAACACCTTTCCCTTAATCCTGAAAACCTTCTTTTAAGCAGTCTGAACCCCAGGGCATTTATACTGGTTCCTCTCAAGGCCCGTGGACGTACCGTGGGTATCATGCTTGGAGACAATTCCAGTGACAAAACCTTTACAAAGGATATTGACAGAGAATTCCTGAAAAATTTTGCAAATCATATAGCCATGGCGCTGGACAACGCCACCCTTTACGCCAAACTTCAGGAATCGGAACAGAAATACAGGGAAATTGTTGAAAACGTAAATGAAGGGATATGGATGCTGGGTGAGGATGCAACCATCCAGTATGCCAACCAGCATCTGAAAGAAATGCTGGACATGAATGAGCTTACCGGTACAAATGTGTACAGGCTGCTTGACAGCGTTAATAAAAAAATACTTCTGAAAATTCTTCTGGAAAATATTCTGGGCAGGGTGGCAAGGCAGGAACTCCAGCTTACCACCGCGAAGGAAGAGAAGAAAAGCGTCCTGCTGAGCAGTGTTCCAATTTATGCTGATAACGAATATTCCGGTTCGCTGGCAATTATTACAGACCTCACTGAGCAGAAAAATATGGAGAGACAGCTCCTACAGGTACAGAAACTTGAATCAATCGGCACCATGGCTGGCGGCATTGCCCATGATTTCAACAACATTCTTACCGGTATTCTTGGCTATACCAACATGCTGCAGCATGAAATCCAGGATAATCCAAGATTGGAGCATTACGTTGATATTATAGAAAAATCAAGTTTGAGAGCCGCTGACCTTGTAAAAAAGATGCTGGCTTTCAGTCGAGACAGCTCACAGCGTGAAACAGAACAGGTGGATGTAGAAAGGGTCGTAGCAGAATCAATGACCCTGCTCAAGAGTTCGCTGCCAAAGAATATTGAGGTAAAGCTTGACATTGAACCTGACCTGCCTCCTCTGATGTCTGACGCCACACAGATTCAGCAGACAGTCCTCAACCTGTGTCTTAATGCCAGAGATGCCATGCCTGAGGGCGGAAAGCTTACAGTTTCCGTTGATACCATGGCAGGGGATAAACTCAAGGCTGAACATAAAGAACTTGCTGTAAATTTCAATAGATATATCCGGATAATGGTCTCGGATACTGGTGTCGGCATAGATTCGACTGCAAGAGAACGTATATTTGATCCCTTTTTTACCACCAAGGAGGTAGGCAAAGGGTCTGGCCTGGGCCTTGCCATGGTTTACGGCATTGTCAAGGCGATGGATGGACATATCCTTGTAGAAAGTGAGACAGGCAAAGGCACCACCTTTGAACTGATGCTTCCAGTATCTGAAACCAGACATGAGGGAATTTTAGAAACAGATGAGGAAGAAAAAACGCTTGCGGGCAGTGAAACGGTCCTTGTTACCGATGATGAGGAAATAATACGCGACCTTGCAAGAGAGGTGCTGGAAAAACTCGGATACAAGGTTCTGCTTGCAAAGGATGGCAATGAGGCAGTGCATATCTACAGGGCGTTTGGTTCTTCCATTGATATAGTAATTCTTGACCTGGCCATGCCAGGCCTTTCAGGTAGTGAGACCTACAAAAAACTATGTGACATAAATCCTCATATAAACGTACTTTTCTGCAGCGGCAGGGCCTCGGCTGATACAACATTCAGAAATGACCCTGACCTGAGAGGAAAACCTTTTGCAGCAAAACCATTTAATATAGATGAATTCCCCAGAAAGCTCAGAGAAATTCTTGATAAAAAGGCATAGCATGTTCCTCATGTCCGAATAAAAGAACAGCGCTTGCTGACCGCAAGTCACCACCTCTCCCTATTTCCCGGTTCTCGAGCATGGAAGCTTCTTTTCCATCAATTCAGGGCTCCTCTACCCTAATGGGCTGTCCAAAAATAATTTGGATGATATCGCATTCAAAAGAAGGAGTTGCGCAAGCTCGTTCCCAAACTCCAGTTTGGGAACGGTTGGGTGGAAGCTCCAGTTTCCTGGGTAACATCGTTCCGACGAAATGACAGAATATAAAGAAAGAGCGATTCCAGTAACAGTTTTCAGGATTGGCGCCCAATATGGGGTCTATGCGCCGCCAACACCGGAGCATACAAAGAATATTGAATGTACGCGGTGCGCACCCTACATAGTAAAATCATAAATCGGGAAGTTATTTTTGGACAGCCCTTAATATGAAAAAATGTTTCATTTATGTTACTTCTGATGATATGTTAAGTATCAGAGGGCTGGGTGGTGCCATGCCGCACCTTTGGTCCTGTATCCCGTGAATCGGAGGTAAAATAATAATGGCACATTTTTTAAGCAGTGATGCATACAGCTTTGAAGAACATCCCCTGTTCAAACACGTGACTATTGCCAAACTTGCAGGAAAGGAACAGCAGGCACCTGTTGGAATTTCAATGCTGGAGCTTGAGCCAGGCGCTGAAATACCTGTTCACACGCATGATGAGAATATTGATTCAATTTATGTCATGTCAGGCCAGGCGGAAATTTACGCAGATGGAAAATGGCGTGAAGTCAGTGAGGGAGATTACTGTTTTGTTCCAGCAGGCCAGGAACATGGCGTTAAAAACTCAGGGGATCAAATGCTTCGACTTTTTATCGTGCACTCACCTCCCCTGTTTTAATCAAGCAAAAAAATGTTGTGTAAAAAGCGTCTTTCCGTTATGGGAATTCTTTCTTGAGGGTGGGGTGAGCAGTTA
>WFRQ01000326.1 GCA_015486425.1 Deltaproteobacteria bacterium
ACCACAAGCGCTATGTCACTGTCCTTTATTGCGTCAATGGCCTTTATGATGCTGAATTTTTCAATTTTGTCCCTGACTCTTGCCTTTCTTCTGATGCCTGCCGTGTCTGTAAACACTATGTCATGGCCTGATTTTCTTTGAAACAGCGTGTCAACGGCATCCCTTGTGGTGCCAGGCATGTCTGCCACTATCATGCGTTCCTGGCCTGTAAGTCTGTTAAGCAGTGAAGATTTTCCAACATTGGGTCTTCCCACTATTGAAACCCTTATGGGGCCTGAATCAGCTTCAGACTCTGATTCTGTCTCAATATCGGAAACTGCTCCTTCCTGCGCAGGGGTTTTCTGCTCCTGAGTTTCCGCGTATGTCATGCTGAAGCCAAGCTGTTCCATTGCTGTGCGAGCATCCTCAACAAGCGAGTTTATTCCCCTGCCATGGGCTGCTGAGACAGGATACAGCTTCTCCACGCCAAGCGCATAAAATTCCGAGGCTTCAAGTTCCTGGTCTCTGTTGTCAACCTTGTTGATTACATGAAAGACCGGTTTTTCAACGCTCCTCAGCCTGTCAGAGATATCCTGGTCAACTGGTGTCAGGCCCTCACGGGCATCCATGAGGAAAAAGACCAGATCAGCCTCCTCGATTGCCTTCATGCTCTCGCGGGAGACAAGCGAGGAGATGTCTGCCCTGGTCTCACTGTCTTCAAGACCTCCGGTATCTATGATATCAACAGGCATTCCTCCAAGCTCCACAGAGGCATATCTTCTGTCCCTGGTGACACCCGGGGTAAAATCAACAAGGGCTGTCCTGGACCGGGTAAACCGGTTGAAAAGTGTGGATTTCCCTACGTTGGGACGGCCAACAAGGGCAATGGCAGGTATTTTTTCTGTCCGTCTGGAGGTCATGTTTTTTAAGAATTGCCATCTTTGCCGCATCGTCTTTGATATCGAGCTTACGCATAGTCAGGCTATGGCGGCAATCTCTCTATTGGCGGATATGAAGCAAATCTGACAATCGCTCAAATTCAGTATTTTAAACAAGGGGGCAGTTGTGTTAAAATTGTATTTATCTCAGTCAGGGACTTAATTGTCTGATTGCTCAGGTTATAGTGTAATCAATATCCTGAAATTGCCAACCCCGCTGCGAAATTTGCGTGCCTCGTCGCGCAGAGTCATCATTCGTGGCATAACTGGAGAAAAACAGATGGAAGTTCTGCAGCTTCTTGGAACTGCTCTTGGCATATCAGCCATGGCAGGCATAAATCTTTACCTTACTGTTTTTGCCACAAGCCTTTCTTTGAACATGGGGTGGCTCCATCTTTCGCCTCAGATGCAGTCTCTGCAGGTGCTGGCAGATCCTGCCATACTGATGATATCAGGCGGCCTCTATTTTCTGGAATTCTTTGTGGACAAGGTGCCTGGCCTTGACTCCCTGTGGGATTCGGTCCATACGGCAATAAGGCCCCTTGGCGCCATGTTGATGAGCATGGCCCTTCTCGGCCAGACAGATGTTACACTTGAGATTGTAACAGCCCTGCTGTGTGGAGGAGTGGCGCTTAGCACGCATGCCACCAAGCTCGGAGTACGGGCAGTGATCAACACCTCGCCTGAGCCTTTCAGCAACGCTGCTGTTAGTGTCACCGAGGATTTTATTGTTGCAGGAGGAGTTGCCCTGTCCTACGCCCATCCTGTTGCCGCAGCGGTGGGTGTGGTGATATTCCTGATTGCCTTTGCCTGGTTTGCTCCAAAGCTCTTCAGGCTTGTAAGGATGGTGTTTGTTTTCGGGTGGAGCAGGCTCAGTGCAGGGAGTGGCCATGGGGCTGGAATGCCTCTAGAGATAAAGGCACGGCACAGGGAGCAGCTTGGTGAATATCTGCCTGAAGGGCAGACCCTGTCCTGGTGCGTCAGGGGATTTACCGGCAGGTCGTTACTGTTTTCTGCAGGGCTTGTCTGCTACCTTTTCAGAACAGGGAAGAGAGGGAATGCCATGTCATCAGGGCAGGGCAGGGAAGTTCATGAAGAGAGCACAATTAATGGTGGGCCTGCCCTGGGGCTCTTTGTGCCATCCAAGAAGCATATTCAGTGGTTTGAGAGTGACAGACTTGAGATAAGCGTTAAAACCAGGTTTCTTTTTTATGAGTTTGTGTTTTACGACACGGTGAGGCAGCAGTCTGTGGTGTTGCGGTTCAGCAGAAGGGACGGAGCGAGGCTCAGGGAAGAACTTGGAATCAGAGTCTGAAAAGAGCACTGTGCGGTTAAACCCGAATTGTAGTTATGCGGGGTTGCAAGATCTGAAATCTATAATCTAAATTGAGCGTTTCAAAATGTGGAAAATTCGTAACTTCTCAATAAGTGCTGGCAAAAAGCTTGGACCCCCGACAACTACATTCGGGGATGACGATCTGAACTGCCTGCAACTCCGTCATTCCGGCAGGTTTTGCTCGTTCCCAAACTCCGGTTTGGGAACGCATACCCGGAAGCTCCAGCTTCCAGACAAGGGCAGGTAATGCCGCACAGCCGGTATTAAAAGGAATGAAGCAGGAGCTTCTATCAATTGGGAACCCAAACAGGAGTTTGGGTACCAGCACGAACGTGTCACGCCTCCGTCATTCCGGCTGGTTGCTATCCGGAATCCATAAACTAAAATGCGGTAACTTGTCACCACTTATTGAGAAGTTACGAAAATTCAGGTTCCTGCAAGAATCACGTGTATATCCATGACATTGGTCATGGTGGGGCCGGTGATGACAAGCTGGTCCAGAGCCCTGAAAAAAGTGTAGGCATCGTGGGTTTCAAGGTACTTCAGGGCATCAAGCCCCTTTTTCCCGGCTTTTCTAAGGGTATCTCCTGTTACCATTGCGCCTGCCGCATCTGTGGGGCCGTCTGTTCCATCTGTTCCCACAGACAGGATAAGGAGGTTTTCAAGCCCTGAAATCTCACATGCTGCTGCAAGTGCAAATTCCTGGTTTCTTCCTCCAGTGCCATGTTTTTCTCCCATGGTCACAGTGGTTTCGCCGCCGCTTATTATGCAGCATGGAGGTGGAGCAGGGTTTCCTGTCTCTGTTATCTCCCTTGCTATGGCAGCGTGCATTTTTGCAATGTGAATGGTCTCTCCGGAGATGGAGGAACTGAGTACCAGGGTTTCATAGCCTGCCCTCCGGGCTTCTGCTGCCCCTGCCATGAGGGCCTGCCTGTTAGATGCTATTACGCAGGTTGTTACACCCATGAAGCTCGGGTCATTTTCACACGGGGTGTCTGGTATTTTGCCTGCAATGCCCTGTTCAATGCGTTTCTGTACTGATTCGGGCACCCTGTCCCATAGATCATACTTTTTAAGTATGTTTCGTGCATCCTGCCATGTTGTTCTGTCTGGAAATGCAGGGCCTGACCCTATTGTATCAAGCCTGTCATGAATAACATCGCTTATTACAAGGGAGAGCATGGTGGAGCTGCCTGCAAGCCTTGCAAGATTTCCACCTTTTACTGCGCTCAGGTGTTTTCTTACTGCATTGATCTCCTGAATTTCCGCACCGCACTCAAGCAGCAGCCTGTTTACAGTCTGTTTATCGTCAAGAGTTATGCCAGGGGCAGGAGCTGACAGCAGGGCGCTGGCACCGCCTGAAATAAGGTTTATGAACAGCGTGGTGTCGTCTGCATTCTTTTCCACCAGTTCCATTATTGCATTTGCAGCTTTTACGCTGCGCTCATCCGGGACAGGGTGCGATGCTTCAAGTATGGTTGTTTTTTTAACAGGGCACACATGGCCGTCCTTGACCACCACTATTCCGCCTGAAAGCAGGTCTTTAAAAATATCCTCCACAGCAGCGGCCATTGGTGCTGCTGCCTTTCCCGCGCCTATAACGAAAATTTTTCTGTAGTCCGAGAGGTCAAAGGTGTGAGTGGCGCACCTGAGCACCTTTCCCTTTATGGAAAGATGCTTTTTTACAGCATTTCCAGGGTCCACCGCATCAAGTGCGGCTTTTATGATAATGTCAGCATGAGGGCGTAGAGCCGGGTTTTCTGAAGGCATGGCAGCGTGAGTATTGTGTTATTTGCGAATTTTTTCTGACAGGTCTCTGGTAAGCTCAAGTGCCTTTATTGACAGCTCTTTTGAGAGCAGCCCTGTGCCGCAGCTTGGAGTTATAAGGGCCTGGCTTCTGATCAGCTCATAATCGCATCCAAGTTCCTGTGTCTGTTTCTGCCACATGGCAAAAAGAGAATCCACGTCTGCTGCAGCAAGGTCACTGTCATTAAGTGTTGGCACAAGGCCCCAGGCCATGATCTTTCCGCTTTTCATGAAATCTGCAAGGCGTTCCCTGAACAGGGCTATTCTGTCAAAGTAGCCGAACGCATCAAAACTCAGGATATCTACCGGCGTATCAAGCACAAGAGACCAGTCGGTGTTGGCACAGACGTGAATGCCTGCAAGGGCCCCTGTCCCCTGAACAGCCTCAATTGCCTCTGTAAGTGCGGAAAGGGCGTCTTCCCTCGGGATGCCCACCATGGCCGAAGAACCAAACCCGGAAAGGGCAGGCTCATCAAGGAAGATCATGATATTTTCTGAAAGTTTTTTAAGCTCTTCTGCCTGATACCTTGCCTTCATGGCAACACACTTCACAATGGCATCCCTTAGTATCTCATTATAGAACGCCATTTTTCCGTCCTGATCCTTGAGGCCTGTAAACATGGTAAACGGGCCTGTAACCTGGCCCTTCAGAGCCGCAGGCTTGGGGTCTGCCTGTTTCACAGCTTCTGTAAATGCCCTGAAGCCCTTTCCAGTCTTTTCCGAAAAGGCAAAGATAGAGCTCTCAATGGGCATGCCTCCATCCGTGACACCAATGTACTGTTCAAAAAACGAGAGCATTTCCGCTTCAAATTCCGGGTCTGACGTGTCAAAAAAACACGAGTCCTCCCTGCACCTCATGCCAGGCAGCCCCTCTGCGAACTGGGACAGCAGACGCTCCTCAGGGTAGCATGGAAGCTGAGCCCACAGCGGAATATCATGCATGTACTGCATTATGAGTCGGGTTGCCTCCCGGTGATCTGAAAGGGGAAGGCTTCCTATAAGTGTTGGCCTTGCGTCAGGTATAAACGGCATCTGTTTTCTCCGTGTGTATTCAGTTCAACTGTTCCCCTGGTCATTCTGCCCGGCTTTCTGATGGTGCAGTTCCCTGTGGGAATTAATGTACTTTATCTCGTAATTCTCCAGATGAAGGTCAGGCCTTGATACAATTATGATCTCCCTGCCAGTCTCTTTTTCAAGGATTTCAACATTTCCTGACTCTTCCTTCAGGAGCATCTCCCCGATCCGGGGGTGTGTCTCTATCTGAATGGCGTTTGTGTCTATTTTGGCTGCTTCCCTTTTGATCCGCCGGAATATCTCATAACAGACTGTGCGCCGCGAGGGAAGCACCCCGGCTCCATCACAGTAAAAACAGCGCTCACAGAGCAGCCTTGCAAGCCCCTCTCTGTTCCTCTTTCTTGTCATCTGTATGAGGCCGAGTTCTGACATCCTGAGGATATTAGACCGGCACTTGTCAGGCTTTATTGCTTCCTTGAGACTGTTGAATACCTCGTCCCGGCTTGAAGGATTCTCCATGTCTATGAAGTCTATTATTATGAGCCCGCCAATGTTTCTGAGCCTGAGCTGATAGGCAATTTCGCGGGCAGCCTCAAGGTTGGTTTTGAGTATGGTATCTTCCAGCCTCCGCTTGCCGACAAACTTGCCGGTGTTTACATCTATTGCAGTCAGAGCCTCGGTGCTTTCAATTACAATGTATCCGCCTGACTTGAGCCATACCTTCTTGCCAATGGCCCTGGACATCTCCATCTCAATGCCAAAAGCATCGAAAATCGGTGTAGAGTCCTGGTAAAGCTCCACTCTCGGCTTCAGATGCAGCGCAAAGGTTTCAAGAAAATCTATGATTCTCCTGTAGGCATTGTTTGAGTCAACAACAAGACGTTTGACCTCTCCTGTGAAAAGGTCGCGCACTGCCCTGAGAGTAATATCCAGGTCTTCGTAAACAAGGCTTGGGATTGGCATTGTGGCAGCCTTTTTCTGAATATTGGTCCAGAGCCTGAGCAAAAATTCCATTTCTGCCTCAAGATCCTGGGCGGATATTCCTTCACTGGCCGTGCGCACTATAAAGCCCATGCCCTTGGGGCGAACAGATTCTATGATTTCACGAAGCCGTGAACGTTCGTCTTCGTCTTCTATGCGGCGGGATATGCCTATATGGTTCATGGTGGGCATGAGCACAAGGTGGCGGCCTGGAAGAGAAATATGGGATGTTACCCTTGCTCCCTTGCTGCCAAGAGGTTCCTTTGCCACCTGCACAAGTATCTCCTGGCCTTCATGCAGAAGGTCCTCTATGCGGAAGGGCGGGGGAGTATAGTGAAGTTCCGGCTCGATTTCATCTTCAGGCAGGTTGCAGTGCAGGGCATTGTGGTCGCCTTCTGTGCATTCAGCCCTGCCAAGCATCATTTCAAACTCGTTCAGGTGGTCATAAACATCGGTGACGTAAAGAAACGCCGTACGTTCAAGACCCACGTTGACAAAGGCTGCCTGCATGCCCGGCAGCACCCTTACCACCTTTCCCTTGTATATGTTCCCAACGTATCCGCGCTTCAGTGCCCTTTCCACATGGAACTCCACGGCGGTTCCATTTTCGAGAAGCGCTACCCTGGTTTCCCAGGGTTCCACGTTTATGATCAATTCGGAATGCATGAAAACAGCATATACGGTAGTGTAATTATTTCCAAGGGTATGAGGGGCCGTCTATTCATGGACCCACACCCACGTGGCCTTTCTGTTCTTTTTGTCAACTGTCCAGTTGTCTCCCTGAGCCTTTGGCATTGTCCAGTCAAAGAGCCACTTTGCATCAAGACATGCGATGTTGACGCAGCCGTGCGACTGCTTTACCCCGAAGTTGTTGTGCCAGTAGGCGCCGTGAATGGCATATCCCTGGAAGAAGTACATGTTATACGGCACATCCTCGAGGTAGTAGAAATTTTCCCCTTTTTCTCCCCCGCTCATCTTGGCAAATTTTACTTTTGCCCAGATCCTGAAAAGCCCTGCGGGAGTATCAAAGTCAGGAAGGCCTGATGATACCAGCGATACATATACCATCTGATCCCCCTGATATGCGGCAATTGTCTGTTCATACAGGTTGATGTCGATCCATTTGGCATCTGCAGGCACGGAGTCAGGCCGGGGTGTCTTTTTTATAAGCGCCACCCTGCGCTGCTCCACCCACTCGTCAGGCCCGAGCCTGTGCCAGTCCCAGCCGTTTATGTGTCTTGTCTCCAGTATTTTTACAAGGGTATGTTTTTTAATCAGTCTGCCGTCAAAAAATTCCTCCTTGCCTGGCACTGTGGATGTATAGACATCAAAGACGATCCAGCCGTAGCGTCCTTCAAGCGGGTGCTCTTTCAGATTTCTTCCCTGGAAATCAGATGCCCAGAAGCGTTTGAAATGTCTTGCTTCCGCATATTCCCCAGGATTTATACAGAACCATTTGAGGCTGCCTGCACTGATGGCATCAGGTTCCTGAAGACTCACCCATCTGAAAGTTCCGGGGCCGCCATCAAGGATGCGTACAGGCTTTACACCCTCAATGGATTCAAGGGGCTTTCTGAAAACCGGCGCAGGAATGTCATCAACATACGCATAGTCCCACGGCAGTATATCCCTGTGACTCTCCCAGAATATCCGCAGAGCCGGGGACTGGCCCTCTATCTCAACTCTTGCCGCATTGTGAACAGCGGGTTTGGCAGGCTCTTCCTGCGTATAAACGGGTTTCTGTGAGCCGGTTTCCTGACCTTTGTGGGACTCGGAGGGAGGCGGCGGTTCAACGGTTTCCGTAAGCCCGGTTATTTCAGATGGATTTATGCCTGTATCTGATGTGGCGTCAGTTCCTGCATAGACAGTGGAAAAAAGCAGAGTCATGGTGCACAGGACACCAAGAAAAAATGAACAGAGAGGCGAATATGTAAAAGAGGATTTATTATGCATTTTTATTAACCATGGAGCTCAGTATGATATTTAGGGGCTGTCCCCCTTAATGTATCTGTTTCAGCCGCACAGGTGATTCATGCTGATACGCCGGGCCATTTCTTTTTCCCCCATTCAATCCAGCCCCATGTGGAAAGCCCTGTAAATACGAAAAAAAGCGCTGCCTGTGCGTAGATGCCATGATAAAGGTTTACAACAATCCATCCCACATTGGCTACAGTATAAATGGCAAAACTGGACCTTTTCTTCTTTATGTTAAGCACGGCCCCCACGATACTTACTACTGTAAGGGTCCACGGCAGCACATGCCTCATGAATAAGTCCAAGCCCTGAACCGCCTATTTTATAAAGGGAAGCACGGCTTTGAAACGCGGGGTCCCGGCCTTTTCAAGGAGCTGGTAGATAATCATTTCAGATGGCCCAACAGCAGCAAAGCGTGCGATTGCCTTAAGGGCATCCTTTCTGTTGTGTTTATCCCTGGATGATACCGCATCAGATGCCACCCACACCCTGTAGCCAGCATTTGCAGCCCCCACTGCAGTCTGATACACGCATATATGTGCCTCCACGCCGCAAAGCACAAGTGAATCTATCCTGGTTCCCACGGATTTGAGCATGTCAACAAAATCAGGGTTGGCAAATGCGTTAAATTCCATCTTGTCTGCAATGCGCTCTTCAGGTATCAGCCCTGAGAGGGCATTTACAAATGAACCAAGGCCTTTGGCATACTGTGTTGTGGCAATAACAGGCATGTTCATGGCGTTGAAACAGTTTACAAGCACGGCAATCCTGTCTGCTATTTTATCGGCCTTATGGATGACATTCATCAGTTTCTCCTGGGGGTCAATTACCACCAGGCAGCAGCGTTCAGTATGAAGAAGTCGTGTAACAGTAAGAGGCATATTTTCTCCTGAATCTTTCAGGTTGCCCTTTTTATGCAGGACAACCCCCCTGTGATGTAAAAATACAAGTGAAAGCTCAAAGTATTTTCACCCAGATTTGCTCAACAAGGTTCACGATAATTTGTTCAGAGGGGGAAATCGAATTCAACAGGATTATAGAATGACATATTGCAATGTCAACCTGAACAGGCGGGAAAAGCAGGTTGATACAGCAGTTATTTTTGGACAGCCCCTAAGTATGGCCTTGACCCGTATTGCTATATGACTATATTACATTTTATGGATAAGGGCATTGTCTTATACCTGAATTGAGCGAAAAATATCATGAGGAGCTGTTATGAATGTCAAAAAAGTCCGAAAGGTTGTTATTCCTGTTCTGCTGCTGTCACTGATAGCAGGCGCGGTTTATTACTTCAGAATCAAGGAAGAAAAGGCGCCATCCAACATCCTTCATCTATATGGAAATATTGATATACGCCAGGTTCAGCTTGCCTTCCATGATACAGGAAGGATAAAACAGCTACTCGTGGACGAAGGGAGTCGGGTCAAGGCCGGTGACCTGGTGGGCATTATGGATCCTGTCCGTTACGAGGCAGAGGTAAAGCGTCTTGAGGCACAACTTGAGATGGAGAAGTGGATAGTAACCAAGCTCCATCATGGTTCCAGACCTCAGGAAATAGAGGAGGCAAAGGCAAAGGTCGCAGCAGACAAGGCTGTTGTTGTTGATGCGGAGAAGACTTATGAACGCATAAGCAACCTCGCATCAACAAACTATGTAGCCAAACAGAAACTTGATGATGCCAGGGCCGCGCTTAAGGCAGCAAAAGACAAACTCAAGATAGATGAAAAGGCACTTGAACTTGCCATTATCGGCCCGCGTCAGGAAGACATAGCAGCAGCAGAGGCAAAATTCAAATCAATTCAGGCTGCCCTTGACCTTGCAAGGCAGAAGCTTGCTGATACAAAACTCTATGCAGTCTCAGGTGGAATCATTCAGGACCGGATAATGGAGCCTGGAGACATGGCATTTCCCAGTACCCCGGTCTTTATTCTTGCTCTTGATGACCCCATGTGGGTACGTGCATACGTACCAGAGCCTGACCTTGGAAAGATTTCAGAGGGCATGAAGGCTACCATCACAACTGACAGTTATCCTGGCAAGAAGTATGTGGGCTGGATAGGTTTTATCTCTCCCACCTCTGAATTTACCCCCAAGAATGTTGAAACCCCTGAACTGCGCACAAGGCTTGTTTACCAGGTGAGGGTATATGTGTGTGATCCAACCCGTGAGCTTCGGCTCGGTATGCCTGCCACCGTTACCATAAGGCTTGACCAGCCAGAGCCTGAGGCAGGGTTCACAAAAGAGACCATGTGCGGGGGGCCTGAAAACAGGTTATGAGCCATTTAGACTTCTGCATGGAGATAGACGGAGTTTCAAAGACTTTTACTTCCGGAAGGCGCAAGGTAAAGGCCCTTGATAACTTCTCGGCAAGGGTCAGGAGCGGTGTTGTAACCGGGCTTATAGGCGCTGACGGTGCTGGAAAGACCACACTCATGCGTATTGCCGCAGGGCTTCTTGTACCTGATTCCGGCTCTGTTACCGTGCTGGGCATGGATTCCGCTACAGATTATCTCAATGTCCAGTCATCCATAGGGTACATGCCCCAGCGTTTTGGTCTGTATGAAGACCTCTCT
>WFRQ01000327.1 GCA_015486425.1 Deltaproteobacteria bacterium
GAGGATTTTGACATCATTGTCATGGAGGGGGCAGGCAGTCCAGCGGAAATAAACCTTCAGAAAACAGATATTGTAAATATGGCAATGGCTGAGTATGCACAAGCGCCGGTAATTGTCATTGGAGATATTGACAGGGGCGGGGTATTCGCATGGCTTAAGGGCACGTGTGACCTGGTGAGAGACAGGCACAGGCGCCTGATAAAGGGTTTTCTGATAAACAAATTCCGTGGAGACGTATCACTGCTTGAGCCGGGAATAGAGCAGTTTTCAAAAATTGTACCTGTCCCGGTGCTTGGTACCTTGCCGTGGTTTGACGCTATTGAAGTGGATCAGGAGGATGGCTGCTTTGTTAAATCAGCGCCTGCTTCTGTGCCCTGGGACCAGGCGCTTAATATCTGTATTGTTCATCTTCCAAGAATCAGTAACTTCACGGATTTTGCCCCTCTTGGCTTTGAACCGGACGTGGATCTCAAATTTACCTCAACCCCGGCTGAGGCTGGAAAGCCGCACTGTATAATCATACCTGGCACCAAGGCAACAAGGAGCGATCTTGAATGGCTTGATACCACCGGGTGGAGCGCATTTATAAGGGACAGACACAGCGACGGGGTAATGGTAGTGGGGATATGCGGAGGCTACCAGATGCTTGGCGAAGAAGTCCGTGACTCTGAAGGGATTGAAGGCCCTCCGGGAATATCAAAGGGGCTCTGCCTGCTTCCTGTGATAACAGAGATGGCTGGCGCTAAGGAACTCTGTCAGACAGAGGCAGAGGTAATGCTTCCTCCCATGGTGAAAAAGGCTGTCAAGGTGGAGGGATATGAAATTCACATGGGAAGGACAGTTGCCACAGGGGAGTATACACCCCTTGGACCATCACTTGATCAGTCCCTCGGTGCAGCAACTGCAGACCTCAGCTCATGGGGTACATACTATCATGGAATTTTTGCAAATGATGAATTCAGGAAGGGATTCCTGAACTATCTTCGTAAAATAAAAGGGCTCTCCTGCATAAAGAGGAAAGGGAGCTGGGATGCTCACAGGGAACAGCAGCTTGAAAGTCTCGCTGACTGGATGGAAGATGCAGTGGATATGAAGGCGCTGTACAGGATTATGGGGATTTAACCAAACGGGGAATCTTCCCTTATCTTATTGACGAATAGCATGGTAACTTCTCAATAAGTCCGTGCAAATTCTCCAGTATCTGCTTACACGGCGCCACATCTGCTGTGTTATCCGCGCTCGTTCCCAAACTCCAGTTTGGGAACGTACAGCCGGAAGCTCCAGCTTCCAACAAGGACAGGTTATCCCACGCAGCCGGTATCAAAAGGAAAGCAGCAGAAGTTTCAGTCCACAGGTGCCCAAACCGGAGTTTGACACCAGCAAAAATAGATGCGGTAGTCCATGGATTTTCATGTCAGGGAGTGTTATCTTATTTTTGAAACCCTTCGGGATTGCCGTCTTCACCGAATCTCCTTTGTCATGGGAATTCTTCTTTCGCGGATATGCAGCAAATCCGAACAATCGCTCAAATCAGGATGAAATTATGAGGACTTCATCATGAAACGATTTCTCTCTCTATCCATTTTATGCTCTCTGTTCATGGTATTATCTGCTTCTCAATGCCTGTCAAAAGGATGGGAAAGGCAGGCTGCCCCTGAAACAGTCCGTAATGATCTCCATGCGGTCAGTTTTGCCAATTCTCTGCACGGTATGGCATGCGGAGAAAGAGGCGCAGTGATTGTTACAGAAGATGGTGGAAACACATGGGATGACGTTACTGATAACCTGCTCAAGGCAGCACATGAGTATATTCCGTTTCCTGTGACTCTCGAATTGTACAGTATAAAACTCACGGATCATCAGAATTGCTGGTGTGCAGGAAAGGCAGTTGCCGCCACAATGGACATGGAGGGACGTTCGTTTCCTGTCATATTTCATACATCGGACATGGGACAGAGCTGGACGCTGCAGTATCCGGCATTTGATATCCTCCCTGACAATACGGACTTTCTTTTAACCGGCAGTTACAACCAGATCAATGACCTGTTTTTTCTTGATTCATTGCAGGGATGGGCAGTGGGATGGGGTTCTAAGTATCTTGTCACAGAGGATGGCGGCTTCTCCTGGGAGCCGGACTATCTCGATCTTATAACCATCCCCGAGGTCAGGATTGTCATGAACGCCTCTGCATGGCTTGATCCGGATTCCGGCATGGTGGCAGGTTTTACAGATGACATGAACTGCCCTGAGCTTAGTCACGGTTTTGTTGCATCAAGAACGGCTTCCAGTGTGGATGGTTCCTGGCGCATGGAAAAACTGCCTGCAGGCGCTTCAACACCAGTGCTTAATGATATTGCAATTAACAGGGAAACAGATAAAACTTTCCATGCTGTAACTGTCGGTGATTCCGGAACCATTCTCAGGCGAAACAGTGAAGGCAAATGGCATTCCTATACTTTCCCATGGCCCTTGGCATTTACCCTGCCGGATTTCAGGGCCCTCAGCTTCAGTGACACTGAACGCGGATGGGCTGCGGGATATTTCAGGAAAGGAATCACTGTTGATCCTGAAGACTCTCCTCCTTACATGACCATATTTAAAACCCTTGACGCAGGCAATGAGTGGCAGTCTGAGCCTGTTGACATAATCGGGATGCTGAATGACATATCTGCTGTTGACACAAAGATGGATTCCTGTGCGGAAGAACCGCGAATTGCCACTGACGCATGGGCTGTTGGAACCAGGGGGACAATCCTGCACTATCACAACTCCCCTCCGCTGATATGCAGCCTTAATCCACGGCCATCAATGGTGTACGCAGGAGAAAGTTTCATCATGCAGGCAAGGGTTGATGACTGGGACAATCCCTTTGAAGACATTGCGGAAGTGACTGTGGATGCCTCTTCCATTGGCGCAGGAATCATCAATATGGAATTTGCCGGCGCGATGGACAGGCGGTGCATTCTCTACGAGGCGGAAATACAGGTGCCTGCTCTTGCTTCATACGGTTCCCACCCATTGCCAGTTACTGTAAAAGACAGGGACAATGCCACTGATACCTCTGAGACATCAATATTTGTTGTCACAAGCTGGGTTGACATACTTGACGCATGGGCAGAGCCGCAGATCGTGCCTGCGGGAAAAGAGGTGCATCTTTTCAGCCATGTTGTACTGATTGCTCCAAAGGACAATGATATTACGGACATAAAAAACCGGATTGAGAGCGTCGAAGTTAATGTATCTGATCTGCTTGGCATTGACTGTGGAGGGGATGCAGACTGCGAGGCATGGGTACCAATGGAGTATGACCCGGAATCCGGCTTTTACACCGCTGTTTCCCAGGCCAATATCCCTGGCTGCCACAGCTTACCTGTGGTGGCAAAGGACACACTTGGTCATACAGACAGCCACTGGATTTCCGTCTGCGTGGCAAAGACAGTGTTCGACTATGACAGGGATCACGATGTGGATGGACTGGACCTGCTGCAGTTTATAAAATCCGGTGACTTTGAAAGGCCCGGAAATATAAAGCCGTTTGCATCGCAGTTCGGCAATTGCATGCCGGTGCCTGAAAGCCTGTAAAAGATGAACTGGGAGCGTTCCCCGTTTGTCCCAATATCATTACGTGCTGCGGCTATATAACTTTTTGAGACTGGTTCTGAAACTGTTATGAGGTGTCACTAACGTTATGTGCAGGTTTTCTCGCAGAACAAGCCTCAAAAAGCCACACAGCCTCCACAATTATAAAAAAGGCGAGACAAACAGGGAATCCTCCCCATGAGCGTTCTCATTATACCTGCCCGTGCCTGCACTTGACATATCCTGCTCAATAGGTCAAAACTAACGGGCAAATTCCAGAAATGACGGGGAGAGATTCAACAATGACAACGGCAACCTGTTTTACATGCAGCAAATGCATTCTCACCCCATGGTGGCGCGTGTGCCCCTACGGAGCCGGTCCACACATAACCTATTGAAAAATGCCTATACTTTTCTTGGTGTCAATTCAGACAAGGAAATCGTTCAAAAAGTCCTTAATAC
>WFRQ01000328.1 GCA_015486425.1 Deltaproteobacteria bacterium
ATTACCTGGCGTTCCCGCTCAACTTCCATATCATCAAAGCGGGAGTTCATTACAATGTCTGAAAGCAGGTCGGTTATGGTGTCAAGGTGAACGTCAAGTACGCGCGCATGGAAACAGGTTGTCTCTCTTGACGTAAATGCGTTGGAGAACCCTCCCATGCGGTCAAAAGTCTTTGCTATATCAAAGGCGCTTCGACGTTCCGTTCCCTTGAATATCATGTGCTCGATAAAGTGAGAGACCCCGGATGTTTCGGCAACCTCATCCCTTGAGCCAACGGTTACCCAGACTCCGAGGGCCACGGAGCGGGCCCCCGGTACATTTTCTGTGATAACAGTAAGCCCGTTGGGGAGTCGGCTCCTTTTGAAAGTGCTTTTTATATGCATAGGCAGTTGGAGATATCCAAAATCAGTTTGTATACCGGAAATATTACAGCTCTGTCTGTCAAATGAGGGCTCCTCCGCTGTGCTGGTTTATTTGTAACTGTTCAGCGTGTTCCACATTAAAAAAAATGCTGAATAGTTACCGTGCGGGAACATTCCCTGTTTGTCTCGCCTTTTCTATTATTGTGGAGGCTGTGTGGCTTTTTGAGACTTGTTCTGCGAGAAAACCTGCATATAACGTTCGTGACACCTCGTGACAGTTTCAGAACCAGTCTCAAAAAGTTACATAGCCGCAGCACGTTATGATATTGGGACAAACAGGGAATGCTCCCTACCAGACTACTTTCTCATGCATCTCAGTCCAGCAGGGCCTTTCTGCTGAGTTTGATCCTGCCCTGGCGGTCAATATCTATGACCTTTACCTTTACCTTGTCACCTTCCTTTAATATATCCCTGACATTTTCCACCCGGTGCCTGTCAAGCTGCGAGATATGCACAAGGCCGTCCACACGTGGGAGAATCTCTACAAACGCACCGAAATCCATGATCTTCTTCACAGTTCCAGTGAATACCTCTCCTATTTCAGGTTCCCTTGTTATATCCTTTACAATCTGCAGGGCCTGGTCTGCGGCAGCGGCATCAGCAGAGAAAATATTCACAGTGCCTGAGTCATCCACGTCCATCTTCACACCTGTGTCAGCAATGATGCCCTTGATTACCTTGCCGCCAGGTCCGATTACATCCTTGATTTTTTCAGGATTAATCTTGATGGATGTTATCCTCGGCGCAAACTCTGAGAGTTTTTTCCTTGGCTCGCTGATTGCCTCGCGCATTTTGCCAAGGATGTGAGCACGGCCTTCACGGGCCTGTTTCAAGGCCTGGCGAAGTATATTTTCATCTATTTCTGATATTTTGATGTCCATCTGCAGGGCAGTAATGCCTTCCTCAGTGCCTGTGACCTTGAAGTCCATGTCACCAAGGTGGTCTTCATCACCAAGAATATCAGTCAGGATTATGGATTCGCCTGACTCCTCATCCTTGATGAGCCCCATTGCAACCCCGCTTACCATGTCACGAATTGGAACACCTGCGTCCATGAGGGCAAGAGTTGCGCCGCAGACAGAGGCCATTGAGGATGAACCGTTGGATTCAAGCACCTCGGCCACCACCCTTATGGTGTAGAGAAAATCCTCTGCAAGCGGGATAACAGCGGCAACTGCCCGTTCCGCAAGTGCGCCGTGACCGATATCGCGCCTTGCCGGGCCGCGCATCATCCTTACCTCTCCCACACTGTAAGGCGTAAAGTTGTAGTGCAGCATGAAGTGTTTGTAGCGGTCACCAAGAGGGGTGTCTATGCGCTGCTCGTCATCTGCGCTTCCCAGGGTGGCCACCGCCAGCACCTGGGTCTCGCCGCGTGTAAATACTGCAGAGCCGTGGGCCCTGGGCAGTTCTCCGATGGTGCATGAAACAGGTCTTACGTCCTCAAAACCGCGTCCGTCAATTCTGCGCCTGTCCTTAACGATAAGCTGGCGCATCATGTCCTTTTCCATTTTCTTAATGGCCGCGCCTATCTCCCTGTCTCTTTCCGGGAATGTATCGGAAAGCTCCTGGATGACCTGCTGTTTCACCTCTCTCTTTCTGCTGTTTCTATCCATCTTGTCTGCAATGGAGATGACCTCCCTCATGCCTTCAGCAGCCTTCTGCTCCACAGCCTCAACAAGTGCGCTGTCAACCTCCGGGGCAGGCACACTGAATTTTGGCTTTCCTGCCTTTTCAGCAAGTTCATCCTGTATATCTATAAGGGGTTTCAGCACGCCCTGTGCAAACAGGATTGCCTCAAGGATGTCATCTTCCGGAAGTACTGCGGCCCACCCCTCAACCATCACGATATTTTCACGGGATCCGGCAACAACTATGTCAATATCAGACTGCATAAGCTGCTTGTGCGAGGGATTGGGGATTAAGCTTCCGTCGATCCGCCCCACCCTGACTCCTGCAAGGGGGCCGTCAAATGGAATGTCAGATATTGTCAGTGCAGCAGATGCGGCTGTAATGGCAATTACATCAGGATCTATTTCAGGATCCACGGAAAGGACTGTAGCAATGATCTGAGTATCATAGGTATAGCCTTCAGGGAATCGCGGACGAAGCGGCCTGTCTATCAGGCGTGAGGTAAGGGTGGCCTTTTCACTGGGCCTTCCTATTTCACGCCTGAAATAATTGCCTGGAATCCTCCCGGATCCATAGAACATCTCCTGGTAATCCACCATCAGGGGCAGAAAATCAGCTCCCTCCCTGGGCTCTGATGATGCTGTTGCAGTAACAAGCACTCTGGTGTCGCCACATGATGCAAGCACTGAACCGTTTGCCTGCTTTGCAAGCCTGCCTGTCTCAAAGGCTATTGCTATATCATTTAACCTGGTCTCTAATTTGATCATTAAACAGTTTTCCTCTTTTCTTCATAAAATACTTTTTCGAATTGCCGTGAGATGAAATAACTGTCACGGCAGACTTTCATGCCCTGCGGTTTTGAATCCAAAGACATGAAAACTCAGGTCATGGACACACACGATGACTGATGCGGGAGATCACGCAGAGACTGAGAGCCACTTTACGCGGCTGCACTTAAACGGCTGCTGCCGACTGCCCTGCCCTATTTACGTATGCCCAGTTCCTTGATAATTGTTCTGTACCTTTCCACATCCTGTGCCTTCAGGTAGTCAAGCAGACGACGTCTCTGGCCAACCAGTTTGAGAAGCCCTCTGCGCGATCCATGATCCTTCTTGTGAATCTTGAAGTGATCCGTAAGGTAGGATATACGGGAGCTGAGAAGGGCTATCTGCACTTCAGGCGACCCTGTATCCGTGGGGTGTGTTTTGAATTTTTCAATTATCTCTTTTTTGCTTTCAGCATCTAAAGCCACTTTCGTGTTCCTCCTTGAAAATAATACATGATTCTTAACTTTATGTAATTTTATATTTGTGGTTACTGAGGGGCTGTCCCTTATCAGTTACCGCGAATGCACATGGTTTGCGCATTCAATTTTCATGTCTGACAGTGCTGCTCTGCATGGGCAGCGCTATACACGGTGAAATAAAAACCGCGGGTATTACTCCATATCTGCGCAGAGGCAAAAGCGCTACAGCCATACTTTTTCAGTCCTTATCACATCCGCAGAGTCCTGCGGGAATTTTGCCACTGCAACAAGTTCTTCCCCTGTCTCCCCTGGTGTTACCAGACGTATAAGCGGGATATCGATAGCGGTATCCTTCTGGTCTGTATCCAGAGCATTCTTAAGCTTTTCGCCTGCCATTCCCTGCCCCAGCCTGATTCTGCGTGCATCCCCGCTTTCTATGCTCACCGCCGGTATATGGGAGAGCGCCTCGGGTATATCAATAACAAAATCAAAAGCCGCGCCTGCGGCAGCAGCCTCTTCAAGGCGCTCAAGGCTCACCGCACTGTCAATGGAAAGGTGCCCGCACCTTGTGCGCCTGAGTTCTGTCATATGGGCAAAACAGCCAAGCTTTTTGCCAAGATCGTGGCACAGGGAGCGAATATATGTCCCCCTGGAACAGGTCACCCTGAACCCTGCATAAGGAAGACCGGCATCTTCCACTGTAAATTCCATAACTTCAATTGGCTTTGGCGGCTTTTCAACCATCTTTCCCTTTCTGGCAAGCCTGTAAAGTGGTACTCCCTTGTGTTTGGCCGCAGAAAACGGAGGCGGAGACTGAAGCAGCCTTCCTGTGAACTGCTCTGCAGCCCTTCGCACTGTTTCCATGTCAAGGCCCACAGGAAGCGGGGCTGTTTCAACCACCTTGCCTTCGGCATCATAGGTGTCAGTGGCAGCGCCCAGTTTCATCACTCCTTCATACTGTTTGACCCCTTCCATAATAAACCTGGAAATCCTGGTGGCCTTCCCAAGGCAGACAACCAGCAGGCCGGTTGCCATTGGGTCAAGGGTCCCGGCATGACCTGCCTTTTTGACGCCAAGTATGCGGGAAACTGCCTTAACCGCCCTGAAGGAACTCATGCCTGCGGGCTTGTCAATGAGTATCACACCATCAGGCACTGTGGCTCACCTCTGCGTCATGTTCCCTGAACAGGGGTGTGAGTATTTCAACAAGCTGTTCCCGCCACTCTGCAGCACTTCCAGGCTGTCTGAAACCTGCGGCGTGAAAATGCCCTCCTCCACCGAGAGCCTTTGCCACAGCCGCAACATTACACCACGACCTTGAACGCATGCTCACCGAGACCTTGCCTGGCTCCGGCTCCTTTATAAAGGCCGACACCTCCACTCCATCAATACACCGTGCATATCTTACAAAATCATCACTGTCCTGGACCTGCGCCCCAGCCTCTTCAAGCATGGACGGGGTTATGTGCAGCATGGCAAGCCTGCCTTCAATTTCAAGGGACAGGGTGCGAAGCGACAGACTGAGCAATGCCAGTTTCCTGAAAGGTACTCTCTCAAAGAGCCTGTCTGAAATTTCATAGGGGTCAGCCCCGTATTCCACTAGCCTTGCAGCCATTTCAAAGGCAAGAGAAGTGGTATTGCTGTGAACAAAGCTTCCGGTATCGGTCAGGATGGCCGCGTAAAAGTTGGTGGCCATATCAGGGCTGATATTCCATCCCAGTTCATCAATAACAGCAAAACAGATGGCGCCTGTGGCAAAAATATCTGGATTAATATACTGAACACACCGGGTATCCGGATCAGGTGCAGACTTTGGATAATCCCTGCACATGTCCTGCCCAAGATGATGATCCATGACGATGAGCCTTTCTGCCTGCTCAACAAGGCGCTCCCCGTGTTCGCCTATTCTCTGCGCCTCGCTGCAGTCAAGCACAACCAGCGACGCACCTGCAGGAAACGGCTCCGGGGGGGTATGTTCAAGTTTGTCTGTGCCTGGCAGAAAGAGCAGGTTCTGGCCAGGCCTGTCCTCGCAGAAATAAAATACCCTTTTCCCTGACGCCTCAAGGGCTTCCCCAAGGCCCAGCATGGAGCCTATGGCATCTCCGTCAGGACGGACATGGCATGTAAGAACCAGGGTTTCCGATTGCGCCAGTGCATCTGCCACAAGTCTCAACCGGTTGGGATACTTCATGTCAAACATCGGAAAGCAGCCTCTCTATCTCTTCCTGCGCGTCCAGGGAACGATCCAGTCTGAAACGCAGGTCAGGCAGCTTTCTTATCTTCAGCCTCTTGCCCAGCAGTGTCTTGATAAAGCCTCTTGCCCTCTGGAGACTCTTTATTGTGGATTCCTTTTCCGCCTCTGAACCAAGAACAGAGACCCACAGCGTGGCATAGTGCAGGTCCCGGGTAAGCTCTACCTGAACCAGGGTGACAAACCCCTGGATACCCGGATCCTTCATCTCATTTGCAATTATTGAGGCTACCTCTTCCTTCATGAGGTCAGCCACCCTTGCTGAACGCGGATAATACTCAGGCATATCTTTCACTGTGAGAAAAAGCAGCAGTCATGGGGAAACCCAATGTGCAGGAGCACTGCACTGCAGAAGGCAATAAGCATGCACAGAAATTCTGCATGAAATATTCATGACAGAAGGCCTCTAACCTGCTGCGAACCGCAACATGACAGTAGATTAGCAAGAAAGTAACTTCTCAATAAATCCGTGCAAATTCTTCTGTATCTGCTTACAGGGTGCTGCAGATACAAGGCGGAGGACGCGCAGGCGTACTTCCTGTACTTCAAGCGTCTGACAACGCTGTAGATGCGGTACCCTGTAAGCAGATACGCGGGAAGCATATAAACACCATTACAGCAGTTAACATGGCAGACAGGACATAAATCAGGGCATGCTGTGTTCATAATGTACCTGTGCCCATGTGTATAAGTTCCATGTCGCATTCCGAGACCTCGGCAGGAGAGGTGCGCTCAACAAAATCCATCACCTTGTCCAGCACAGAGTTGATAAAGGACTCGCTGTTTCCCACAGCGGCAATCCCCAGCTCAGCCTCCTGCCAGACGTCATTCAGCGCCACCTCTGCCACTGATACGTTGAACCTGTTTCTTACCTGGGCCATCAGGCTCTTTATCACCTTGCGTTTCCCCTTCAGTGAGCGGTTTTCCGCAAGTCTCAGCCTGAATCTGACAGTTCCAACTATCATCGGTTATGCCTGGCCCTGTTCTTCGGCCTTTTCAGCCTCTGCCTTCTGGTCTGCAATGGATACTCCAAGGTCTGGAGTCATCTCTTCCATCTCATAGGCCTCAATCACATCGCCTACCTTGATATCATTGAATTTTTCAAAGCCAATGCCGCATTCGTAGCCTGCCTGCACCTCTTTCACATCATCCTTGAATCGTTTGAGAGAGCCGATTCTTCCCTTATGGACAACCACATTGTCCCTGAGGAGACGTGCCTCAGCGTTTCTCCTGATAACTCCTTCAACAACCTTGCAGCCGGCTATAGTGCC
>WFRQ01000329.1 GCA_015486425.1 Deltaproteobacteria bacterium
GGGCTATGAGGGAAATATAACTGACAGTTCCCTTTGAATTGAACTCATAGGCAGGAAACAGTAGCTTTCCGACCCTGACATGGGCACCGGCAGGTTTTTCATTCAACGCAAAGGACACAAGGCCAGTACCTCCCATCCTGATATTGTGAACAGTGCTCTTTATGGCAATTCTCGGAGGGGTGATATCCACTGGCAGCTTTACCTCAAGCACTGACTGGTTTCCCTTAAAACCGTTACGCCAGGAGGCATCGGATGCAGTTATTCTTACAAGTGCCTCGCCGTCCATGAGGCCAAGCAGTGAAGGCTCAATATCCCATGATACCCTGTCCTTCATAACTCCCCTGCGCTCCCAGAAGGGATACACAGGAAATGGTTTTTCAGGAAGGAGTATCACCTGACCTCCCTGCACTATCTCCCCGGTTACCTTGCGGAGCCCTGTGCGATTTTCCGTTACATCTACTGTAATCCTGGACTTGAGGCCAAGGGCCTCGGGGATTTGCACCGGCTTTATCTCTGGCGGCTGATTCTCAAACTGGTACCATCCAACAAATCCACCGGCAGCAAGGGCTGCCAGCAGCACAAGTATTGCAAACCATCCGAAAAAACGTGCCATATCTATACCCCGGTCATTTATGTCCTAAACTTTCATGACATGGGGCTTGTCACCCCCTGACATGAAAGTTAGCTCAAAGCTCAAAGTCGGAAGCTGAAAGCAAACATGGCTTCCTTTACTTTGAGCCTTGAGCTTTCAGCTTTGAGCTATTTTCACGGTAAATTGAGCGTTTCCCATCTTCACCGCATCTCCTCTGTCATCGAAACCCCCATATAGCGCACACTATTATGGGAATTCCTCTTTCGCGGATATGCAGCAAATCCGAACAATCGCTCAAATTAGCAAATGTATTTTACCTACGTTGAACTTATCATTACCTCTCAATAAGCCCGTGCAAATTCTCCTGTATGTGCTTACCTGCAGATACAAGACAGAGGACGCGCAGGCGTACAACGCGCACTTCAATCGTCTAATTCAAACGTCAGGCAACGCCTTGGATGCGGTACCCTGTGAGCAGATACTAACAGGACGCAGATAAACGCAGACTTCGTACGCGGATAAGGCCAAGGAAAATCTGTGTGTTTCTGTGTTCATCTGTGTCCAATAGAACCATCACTGTCTCATATCACGCTCTTTCCGTTAAACCTGTTCATGGCCTCCTGAAGACCGCTTTCCAGCACACACTCAGCGGCATCAGCCGCAGCATCAATTACCTTTTCCATGAGTTGCGACTCTGATGAGGAAAAACGACTGAGCACATATCTGTCCACAGGCACAGGGCCGTCCGGCCTGCCGATTCCAATCTTGAGCCTGGCAAAATCCCTTGAGCCAAGCGAAGCAATAATGGAGCGTATTCCATTATGGCCACCTGCACCACCGGAACGTACCAGCTTGATACGGCCAAACGCCATATCCAAATCATCATGGATAACAAGGAGATTGTCCAGTGGGATTTTAAAAAAATTCATCACCTTTGCAACCGCCTCGCCACTCCTGTTCATAAAGGTAAGGGGCTTCAGCAGTATTATCCTGTCCGCGCCGTGCCTGAACGTGGCTTCAGCACGGTCTGGACCTCTGTGAACCGTTTCAAACACCACCCCTGCCCGACTGGCCAGGATGTCAGCCACCATAAAGCCTGCATTATGGCGTGTTAATTCATATTTTGTCCCAGGGTTGCCTAGCCCTGCCACGAGATAGTCAGGCATATTCCCTCCGCATTCAGATACGCACCAGGCAGAAAGCGGCATGCCCTGCCATCAAAAGTGGGAGTACACAAACACCAATGCCCGGTACGGTAAACCGTCCGGGCATATAAAATCAACATGGAAACCGGTTATCAGGCGCAGTTTTATGATACTGCCTGATATTGATTCCGCTGGGAAGACATTGATTGCAGCATCGCCTGCAGGCAAGGGCCGCAATCTTTACATAGGGAGCTGTCCCTGAGCAGTGGAGAAAACAGACTCCTGATCGCTCACTTCAGACGACCTATTCGTAACTTCTCAATAAGGCAGTGCAAATTCTCCTGTGTCTGCTTACAGGGTGCTGCAGATACAAGACGGAGGACGCGCAGACGTACTTCCTGTACTTCAAGCGTCTGACAACGCCGTAGATGCGGTACCCTGTGAGCAGATACACCTATTCTTCCTCAGAAGTCTCCTCAGCCTCTTCAGGCTCTGCACCCTCCTCAAATTCCATCTCTTCCTCTTCCTCAACAGCCTCAACTGCCGCAGCACCGATGGTAATCAGAGTAGTACCTGGATCATCCATGATCCTGATACCTTCACCAGGAGTGATATCACCTGCATGAAGCACATCGCCTATATCCAGTTCAGAAATATCAACTTCTATCTCATTTGGAATATCAAGGGGCAGACACTCAATGGTAATCTCACGCTGAATAAGCTCCATGACACCCTTGGAAACCTTTACGCCCTTTGCCTCCCCCAAAGGTATAACAGGGACCTCAACCTGAACGGTCTGATCCATTGCAACCTCATAAAAATCAATATGCCTTATCTGATCATTTACCGGATGCCGCTGCAGCTCCTTGAGGAGCGCCATGCGTGTTCCACCGCTGCTTCCACCTGTAAGATTCAGGGTGAACATTACCCTCTCTCCGGCACTTACAAAAAGCATTCTCTGAAATTCATGCCGGTTTACTGAAAGCGCTACAGGCTCTGCCCCCTGTCCGTACAGGATTCCGGGGATCTGCTCTGCCCTGCGAAGTCTGCGGGCCGCACCCTTGCCTGTTTCAGTCCTTACTGCGGCATCCATTGATACCTGTTTCATCTCTATATACTCCTTAACTTACTCATTTCTTGTACAATTTAATCGGTCAGGCATATTCACACACCACTTGCCAGACCTGAAAATTTCATAAAATACCTGAGCCTATACATCAAACAATGGCTCAACTCAGATCATACAAACTCAGATCATACAAACAGTGAGCTCACTGAATCATCATCATGAATACGTTTGATTGCCTCACCAAGCAGCGGGGCCACACTCTCAACCTTGATCTTGCTGCATGCAGCAGCCTTTTCAGAAAGAGGTATGGTATTGGTAACCACCACGCTTTCCAGTGCGGACTTTTCAATTCTGTCCACAGCAGGCCCTGAAAGCACCGGATGCGTGGAACAGGCATGAACAGATTTAGCCCCTTTTTCCATAAGGGCATCCGCAGCCCTGCAAAGGGTGCCTGCGGTATCCACCATATCATCGAGCAGTATGGCGGTCTTGCCGCTAACATCGCCGATTACATTCATTACCTGCGATTCATTGGCCTTTTCCCTGCGCTTGTCAATAATGGCCATTCCCACGCCCATGCGCTTTGCAAACGCCCTTGTCCTCTCAGTGCCGCCGGCATCAGGAGAGACCATTATCACGCTGTCCTGATTCTGAAAATCCTTCAGCACTTTCAGCAGCACTGGCGCTGCGAAAAGGTGATCCACAGGAATATTGAAAAAACCCTGAATCTGACCTGCGTGCAGGTCCATGGCAAGGACCCTGCGGGCACCCGCAGTAGTTATGATATCAGCAACCAGCTTGGCGGAAATCGGCACACGGGGAGCGGCCTTCCTGTCCTGCCTTGCATAACCGTAGTATGGGATAACTGCGGTTATACGCCTTGTTGATGCCCTCCTCAGGGCGTCAACCATTACCAGCAGCTCCATAAGGTTCTGATTGACAGGCGGGCATGTGGGCTGAATTACAAATACGTCTGCACCGCGTACATTATCACCTATTTCTACAAAGACCTCCCCATCACAAAAAGTCTTTACCGTGGCCCTTCCCAGCGGCATACTGAGATAATCGCATATCTCCTGCGAAAGCTCCGGATTCGCGTTGCCACTGAAAAGCTTGATCTTGTTAATTGACATAACCTCTCTTTTATGCCCCCGTTTAAACTCAATTTGCTCCGCATGATTGGAGCACCCTCATGTGACCGGCCATATGGCTGGGGCGGCAGGATTCGAACCTGCGATGCGGGTTCCAAAGACCCGTGTCTTACCGCTTGACGACGCCCCAGTATCCTGAAAAAAACCTGTTGGCAGACCGTCTATCAAACTCCTCGTGCATACGGCAGACAGCCTGTCAGACATCCTTATTGACTATCAGTTCAGGTATTACCGTTGAAAACTTCCGCCTGACTGAGACTCTGTACTGCAACTGCCCGGATATCACCTTCCTGTATGGCCTGAACCGCGCTGCAGGCCGTTTTTTCCGATGGGAACACACCGAACACAGTTGAACCGCTGCCAGTCATCATGGCTTCTTCAGCGCCGAGCTCCAGCAGCTTTTTCTTTATATCTTTAATGCCGGGGTATCTTTCAAGTACTGCCTGTTCGAGGTCATTATTCCACAACAGCGTGTCCATTTGTGCACGGGCGTCAAAAATAGTGTCCTGATGCCCCGTTGTCAACTTGAAATTCTCATAAGCCCACCTGGTACTTACACCAAAATCAGGCATAACCAGCACAAACCACCTCTGAGGAGTTTGCACCACTTCAAGCTCTGTACCTGTGCCGGACCCTATGGCAGCAGGGGCATCAAGCAGAAAAAATGGACAGTCAGCGCCGAGGGATGCGGCAAGCTCATGAAGCATGGAGTCTGAAATCGGCCCTCCGTAAAGGCTGTTCAGGGTCTTGAGCGTAGCGGCTGCATCACTGCTGCCCCCGCCAAGACCGCCGCCTGCAGGAATCTCTTTCTCAAGTTTAATATTCACCGCAGGCCTGATGTCACATGCATGAAAAAAGGCACTGGCAGCCTTGTACACCAGATTGTCTGGACCGGAACTCAGCCAGTCAGGACATGTCAAGGCAATTCCCTCAACGCCGGACCGCTCTATTTCAATGGTATCAAACAGAGCAATTTTCTGAAACAGGGTATATATAAGATGATACCCGTCATCCCTGCGGCCTGTAACAAACAGGAACAGATTTATCTTGGCCGGTGTCCTTGCAAGCATATTTACTTGGAAGCGGCAATAAATTTCATGCGCAGATCATATAGTACGTGTTTCAGAAGCTTTGCCTCATCATCGGAAAGATTCCCACGTGTTTTTTCTTCAAGCATCACCAGCACATCTATGGTGTGACGGGCAAGGTTCAGGTCAATATCCTTGGATTCTTCACCAGGCATGGCCAGCTCGCCAAGATGCACCAGGGCTGAAGAGTTCAAAGAGAGAACAAAGGTGGAAAAGTTGACCGGCGGCATGGGCGGAACACTGCTGTCTGCTGCCTGGCTGCCTGAGGATTTATCGCTGTTTTGGTCTTTTATCTGCATACGTTCACTCCTTCTCTTTCCGTGCGTCTGTCTTGATTTTCCACTGTAGCAGCCACAGGCTGGTAAAGCGTGTTTATTATAATGTATGCAGGGGAATTTAGTAACAAAAAATTGCGAGTATCTGCTCAGCGGGTACCGCATCTGCTGCATTGTCCGGGGCTCTAAGGGGCTGTCCAATAATAA
>WFRQ01000330.1 GCA_015486425.1 Deltaproteobacteria bacterium
CTCATCTTCAGGCCATCCTGAGCTGAACTTCAATCACAAAATCCTCAACGTAGCCCGGCTACGCCTGCGGTTTTGCTCAATCAGTTCAACTCAGCCTGACCTAAATCTGAGCGCGCTATCATCCAACTTATTTTTGGACAGCCCCTTAGTTGATTAAACCAGCGTAACAAAAAACATTTTACATAGCAAACTTTCATGCGGCACCCTTCATGCGGTGCAACACACGCTGTTATTCAAAGTACAGACGTAACTTCTCAATAAGTGGTGACAAGTTTCGTGCCGGTGCCCAAACTCCTGTTTGGGTACCCAATTGACAGAAGCTCCTGCTTCATTCCTTTTAATACCGGCTGTGCGGCATTACCTGCCCTTGTCTGGAAGCTGGAGCTTCCGGGTATGCGTTCCCAGGGCGGGCACAGCGAACAATGGAAATATGCTCTTGCACCTTTATTTTTTTACCATGTCTGCGTCCCACTGGACATGCCATGTTTACCAGAGTATTATGGTCTTATAAGTTGATTTTAATGATTCAATGACATACAGACCGGGATTGAACGCTCAATTCAACACAGAGGCAGATTGCAATATGAATGAACTTGAGTACAGCAGGACATTTGAAAAGAACGCCATGGAAGCCGCCATCAAGATCACAATGGTGGGCATTCTCGGTGTGTGGACATATGATATAGTAAAGCCGTTTATAATGCCCATAATATGGGGCATTATAATTGCTGTTGCAGTAGAGCCGTTCATTGCAAAATGCACTGAATTTGCTGGAGGGCGCCGGAAACTGATAGCAATACTGTTTACTCTGCTGGTTATTGTGGCCCTGATTGTGCCTGTTGTAAAGCTCTCCACCTCCTCCTATGATGCGCTTGTTCCCATGATCAAAAATATCCAGGAGAAGAATCTGGTAATTCCTCCTCCTCCTGCACGTATTGAGTCATGGCCTATAGTGGGGTCTTATATTTCAAAGATATGGATGGACGCCTCATCAAATATCGGCTCGGTTCTCAAGCAGTTTGCTCCTCAGCTCAAGATTGCCGCTGGCTATCTGCTTGGATCCGTTGGCGGCGGTGTCAAGGCCGTATTCATGTTTATCATCTCTGTGGTGATTGCAAGCGCCCTGCTTACATCTTCTGAAAAGTGGGTAGCTGTCATTGACCGCATAATGAGACGTTTTGCCGGTGACAGGGGGCCGGAGATGACCGCCCTTTCCACCTCTACCATCAGGGGCGTCATGCTTGGCGTGGTAGGTGTGGCAATAATTCAGTCAGTGGCGTCTGCCATAGGCATGCTCATTGCTGGCATCCCCGTGGCTGGCCTCTGGGCCGTGCTTGTGCTTGTGTGCGCGGTGATCCAGCTTCCGCCCATACTCATACTGGGGCCTGTGGCTGCATGGTATTTTACAGTGGCTGATACTACACCAGCCACTATTTTCCTGGTTTACAGCATGATAGTAAGTTCAAGTGATGGCATATTGAAACCCATTCTAATGGGGCGGGGTGTTGATATCCCCATGCTGGTAATCCTCATAGGCGCACTTGGTGGCATGATGCTCTCAGGTATAATCGGGCTCTTCATCGGCGCTGTGATCGTTGCCATCAGTTACACGCTGTTTTTGGCATGGGTACAGGAAGGCGATACCAGTGACCTGCTAAAAAATGAGAAGGCGGAATAACCCCTGAGCGGATATTAACGCCTGGTTTGAGGGTTCCATGCCTGCCGTTTTAACGGCTGTTCAGACGCCCTGGATTGCCTCTGACAGGGCGGATATTACCCTCTCCTGTTCCTCTTCTGTTATGAAAGGATGCATGGAGAGAGATAACACCTCGCTGGCTGCCCTTTCTGATTCAGGCAGCGTACCTGGCGCTGTTTCAAGGTATGAAAACACCTTCTGCATATGTAGCGGCAAAGGATAGTGAATGGCGCAGGGAATTTTCTGTTTTGACAGTTGTTCCGCTACACTGTCTCTCATGTTTATGTTTTTCGTGCCTGAAGGGATGCGGATGGTGTACTGGGCATAAACGCTGGTCCGGTCATTTTTTATTTCCGGCGCCTTTACGCCAGGTATTTTTTCAAGCAGCATGCTGGCATAACGTCCTGCCGCCTCTTCGCGAAGCTGGATTTCCTTTTCAAAATGCCTGAATTTCGCCTTGATAACAGCGGCCTGCATGGCATCAAGACGGCCATTAATGCCCGGCATGTCATGCATATACCTGCGTGTCTGACCGTGTACACGCATTGCCCTTAATCTTTCTGCAAATTCATCATCATCAGTAAAGACCATGCCTCCGTCTCCGTAACCTCCGAGGGGCTTTGACGGAAAGAATGAAGTTACGCCTGAATGAGACAGGGCGCATGAGCGCCTGCCCCTGTACTCAGCTCCAAATGACTGACAGGCATCCTCAATTACAAAAAGTCCTTCCTGCTCTGCCAGTGCATTTATGTCGTCCATGTCCGCGCACTGGCCGTAAAGGCTTACAGGTATGATTCCCTTCAGTCTGCCGCCTGCTTTCTTTCGCTCTGCAATTTTCTTTTCCAGCTCCCTGACGGA
>WFRQ01000331.1 GCA_015486425.1 Deltaproteobacteria bacterium
CTGTTAATTCAGACTGGGCGTGACACAGGCCCTAACTGATGGCTGAAATCTTGAATCGGCGCAGGCTTTTTTCCATATCTTTTGCCTTCTTTTCCAGCATCTTCATGTCTGACAAAGCAGTTTCAGCGCCTTTTGCGTTCTGAGTAGCAGTATTTGCCATCTGATCCATTATCTGGCGAAGTGCCGTGCTTCGTTCACGCTGTTTCGCTGTCCTTGATGTGATTTCACCGGAGTTCAAGACCACCTTGTCAACTGTTTCAACAGCAGTTTTCGTGGTAAGTCCGCTCGAATTTGCCGCTGCGACAATATCATCACTGAGGGCCATGAGTTTCTTTATGGAATCCTCAGCCTGTTTTCTTCGTTCAGCCTGACGGCTGGTCATGTTCACAATGGCCGTGGCCAGCTCTTCAAGCTGATCAGTTGATGATAGAAGGCCTTCCACTGACTGTGCCTGCTGGTTGGTAACCTCGGATATGCGGAATGTAACCTCACTGCCTGTTTCAACAGTGGACACCAGGCTTTCAAGCGCCTTTGCACTCTGAGAGGCAAGCTCCATTCCCTGTTCAACGTTTTCAGAACTGTCAGAGATAAGGGCTTCAATCTCTCTTGTAGATTCTGCGGTCCTGTCAGCCAGTTTCCGGATTTCCTCTGCAACTACTGCAAAGCCCCGGCCATGCTCTCCTGCTCTTGCGGCCTCGATGGCAGCGTTAAGGGCAAGGAGGTTAGTCTGTTCCGCAATGTCAGAAATCAGGTCAACAATGTCTCTAACCTGCTCGGAACTGGATGCAATGGCCTCCATACCTTTAACTGTCTGTTCCATGGCCTCTTTACCCTGCATGGCGCTCTGCAGTGTTTCCTTTGCCTGCACAGCGGCCACCTGGGCCTCATCAGCCATTTTCTGAAGTTTACCAGCCATATCCTTCAGTGATTCTGCTGTACTAAGTGCAGCTTCAGACTGGGTCTCAGCCCTTGACTGCACCTCCTTGGCTGTCTCACCCATGTTCCCGACTGTCTGGGCTGCCCATGCCGCACCTTCCTTGTTCTGAGCAGATATGTCAGTAATCCGGGTTGCAGTCCTTGCCATATCCTGGATTACCTGTGCAGCATCCCTGGCAAGTTTTGCTGATGAATCAGCATGTTCTGCTACTTCAGATGCAGTCTGGCCCATGACCTCAACCCTTTTCTGTACTTCTAAAGCCCTTTTTGCCTGGCCTTCTGCATTGGCTGTAATGTTCGAAGCTACCTCATTTACATGAGAACTCGCCCTGGCAAATTCTGCTGTGGTCTGCATCAGCTCCCTGAATGTGGACTGGAGGGCGTCAAGAAAATGGTTTACAGACTCTGCCATCTTTCCAACTTCGTCATTTCCGGATACTTCAATACGACGGGTCAGATCAAGGTCCTCGGCAGTGCTCTTTAAAAGCTCAGAGGTTTGAACAATCGGACGTACAACGCCCACATTGATAAAATGGGCGAGGAGCATGAGAAGCACGAAGATTATACCGTTACCAATAAAGCCGTGTCTGAGCAGGCCAGGCATGGAAGCAGCAAGCGAAGACTCGGGTATCTGTACCACTGCTGCCCAGTCAGGAATGCTGATCCCTTCATGTCCCTGCAGTCTGACGCAACCTGCCACAGCATCTGACCCAGGTCCCACATTTTCTGCAAGTCGTACCTGTCCCTTGAGGCCGCCAACCCAGGGCGCTGCGTTTTTGCCAATAAGACGCATCTCTCTGTCAAGGACAACTTTCCCCTTGCTGTCTGTAACAAATGCCAGCCCATGCTGTGGATCCACAAGGGTAAGAGTGCGGTCAAGCACCGCAGTGAATTTTGGAACATCCAGCAGCCCGAGAACCGAACCGATTCGCCTTCCATCTCTATATACAGGAGCAGCCATGGCAAAGATGAGCGCTCCGTTGCTGTCAAAAGGAGATTTTGCAGGCCCGGTAAATGTTACCTTGCCTCTAACGGAATTCAGACCCCATTCATCTGCTTTGAGCAGTTTGCCGTGCATGCCGTTTCTGCCTGATGCTACAGTGCGGCCCCACTGATCAAGGATGATGAAATTTGAAAAGTATGGATTCTGCTTGGCAAGATCAGCAAGAAACATATCTGTTTCCGATTTTTCAGCATCCATATTCAGTGTATCAGATGTTATCCCAAGCAGGGCAAGTGTCCGAAGGTCACCTGCTCTGGCTTCAAGGTAATTTTCCAGGTTGGATGCCATCTGTTTAGTCTCTGATAAAATTCTTTTTTTCCCGTCTGCCTTGAGAATTGCCTGCTGCGTAAAATAAATATAACCCTGTGCCGCAACCACAACAGCCATGACAATGGAAATCATAATCAGGACCTTGGTTTGAAGCCTGAGATTCCTGAAAATGTTAATGCCTACTGTTTTGCCTTTCATGCCCTTGCCTCCTTGATATAAGGGATGTTTTTCTGAAGATGCGCTATGAGTGCAGGTATATTAAGCAGCGGAACCCTGCTGCCCTGCCAGCTTGTAACTCCTGATATGTACTCTTCCGGAATGTCGTTCAGATCAGATTCTGATACTGTGATAAATGCTTCAGGCATTACAGACTGAACTGCGATAACACTTTCAACAGCCAGCCCTACAGGCGCTCCGGGGGAATCCAGCAGGATGATACGCTCCCATTCATGAGATGATTCTCTATTTTTCAGTAATGAGGCAGTATCAAGTACTGACACCACGTCCCCTCTGATATTTACAACCCCGGCTACAAATCGGCTGGCATTGGGCAGGGGAGTCAGTTCGCGTGCATTTACAACTTCCCGTACCCAGCTCAGATCTGTACCCATTGTCCTGCCGGTCACGTGGAAAAACAGAATCGGCAACGCATAGCCTGGTATTCCGGAATTAGAGAGAGTCATAATTGTTTACGTCTTTGTTTTTTCAGACTGTTTTTGGAAATAAGTGCTGTCTATGAATATTTTTCTGGTTATGATTTTGTAGTCTCATACCAGGGCTATTGGTTAAATGTGCATATTCTTGCAGGTTAAACTTGTATGCTGCACCGCACAGGCGCTGCAATACCCTGTGCCATTGAAAATACAGGCGATCTGCCGATTTAGTCTGCCTGTCTGATATTGATCAGCTAACTGCATGCAACAGGGCTTGAGGCCATTATTATTTCTTATCGTCTGAACCGGAATAAACTTTAGGCATTATGGCTCAGCCTTTACTCACTGCTTTGGTCCTGAATATGGCTGTAGTAACTTCTCAATAAGATACAAATTTGGGATTGCAGTAAAAATTAATGGCATTATAATTGAATATTTCATCAGCGTGCGGTTTACCGCTGGTTGCGGATGCTTTGAAAATTATCGTACCTAACTGCTACCTGAATTGCTCGATCCAGGTGCTGCCAATTTTATATATAATGACTGTGGAGGAATAAATGGCACGTGTAACAGTTGAAGACTGTCTTGAAAAGATACCCAGCAGGTTTGCGCTGGTCCATCTCTGCATTGAAAGGGTTAAACAGCTCAGAAAAGGTGCAAAGCCCCTTGTCAAGAGTGATAACAAGGAGATAGTACAGGCCCTCAGGGAAATAGCGGCAGGAAAGGTAACGTTTGAAAATCTTGAACAACTGGCCAGAGAGGCTGAAGAGGAAAGGATTTTCCAGAGCCTTCAGGCTGATACTTCTCAGGTGGCAGGGCACTGAGCGTTGCTTGTAAATTATGAATATCGGCAGGTAGAGTGGGTTTAACCAGTATTTTCATGTCACCTGCCGTTCTCAGTGCGGGTACAATGAATCAGGGGAATATGCATGTTAATGGTATTTTCGTGCAAAATTTTCATGTTATCTGTCAGAAAGATAATATCCCCTGAAATGAAAATCTATCGCGAACGGCATAGAATTTTACAATAAAGATATAATGAAGAGAGATTACTACGAAATACTCTGCGTGGAGCGGCATGCATCGCAGGAGGAAATTAAAAAGGCGTACCGGAAGCTTGCCCTGAAATATCACCCTGACCGTAATCCTGATAACAAGGAAGCGGAGGATAAATTCAAGGAAGCTGCCGAGGCGTATGATGTGCTTCGCGACCCTGAAAAACGCAAACTGTATGACCTTCATGGTCATGCAGGAGTGGAAGGCGCCGGGTTCAGAGGTTTCAGCGGTACTGAAGATGTATTCAGTTCTTTCAGCGACCTGTTTGAAGATTTTTTCGGTTTTTCCACCGGGCAAAGGCGCAGTCGTCGAAACGGTCCTGAGGCAGGTTCTGATCTGCGCTATGATCTGACTATTTCATTTAAGGAAGCTGCTCTCGGTGCTGAGAAAGAAATAGATATTGTCAGGTATGAAAACTGTTCCGTATGCAACGGCACTGGAGCTGCAGAAGGGAGTGAGATTATTACCTGTCCAACCTGCAATGGTGCAGGCCAGGTTATACGTACAGAAGGCTTTTTCAGAGTATCCTCAATCTGTCCACGCTGTTCAGGCGAGGGCACAGTGATGACTGAACCGTGCAGGAGCTGTGCAGGTCACGGGCGGGTTCAGGAACGGCGCCGTGTCAAGGTGCATATACCAGCGGGTGTTGATACTGGTTCCCGTCTGAGGCTTAGAAACGAAGGCGAGGCTGGACGAAGAGGCGGTCCTCGCGGTGATCTGTTCATTGTTATACATGTGGAGCCCCATGAATTTTTTCAGCGCAGGGGGAATGACATTCTGAACAGTGAGATGATTTCAATGGCTGAAGCTGCACTTGGATGCACCATTACTGTCCCGACAATTGACGGTGAGGCTGAGATTAATATTCCTGCCGGAACACAAAATGGTGACAGTATTACCCTTAAAGGGCGTGGATTCCCTGATATCAGGGGGGGAGGAAATGGCAACCAGGTTGTTTTCATGAAAGTCATGGTGCCGGAAAATCTCACTGAACGTCAAAAGGAACTGCTTAAGGAATTTGCCGATATAGAAAAGGAAAAGAAAGAGGGCGGCTTTTTCCGAAAGCTTTTTAAAAAGGCAGCAGGCCATGGTTCTGAACATGCCAGGCACGATGTGTCATGAATGATTCCACCCTGACACACATCGATGAACAGGGCAGGGCGCGGATGGTTGATATCAGCGGCAAGGCCCAGACTGAACGTAGAGCCGTGGCTACAGGAACTGTTACGCTGGGCCCCAAGGCCTTTGGCATGCTTGTTGACCGTACCATACCAAAGGGAGACGTTATAGCAGTGGCACGAATAGCAGGCATCATGGCGGCCAAGAAGGTTGATGAGCTTATCCCTCTGTGTCATCCGTTGCCTGTTGAATCTGTGGAAATTGATTTTAAGTATGATGACCGGAATTATGCAGTACATATTGACGCCTCTGTCAGTGTGAGTGGCAGGACAGGTGTTGAAATGGAAGCCCTTACAGCGGTTTCCATGGCAGCGCTCACCATTTATGATATGTGCAAGGCCGTGGAAAAAGGTATGGTCATAGGCCCTGTAAGGCTGGAATATAAATCCGGTGGGAAAAGTGGTACCTGGAAGAGAGAAAAAAAGGAACAATCAGGAGGCTGAATATGGACCAGGCCCAACTTGAATATTTTCGTAAGATACTTACTGATAAACTTAATGAACTCCTTGGAGAGGCAGATAAAACCCTTGGAGAAATGACTGAACTGGACGATCATTTTCCTGATCCTACAGACAGAGCAGCAGTTGAGTCTGACAGAAGTTTTGAATTGAGGATACGGGACAGGGAACGGAAACTCATTAAGAAAATTCGCACTGCCTTAGAGAGAATTGATGAGGGAGTATACGGAGAATGTGATGCATGCGGCGAGGAGATCGGCATGAAACGTTTAGAGGCAAGGCCGGTAACCACACTCTGTATTGCATGCAAGGCAAAACAGGAGCAGGAAGAAAAAGCCAAGGGAATCTGATTTAAATCTTCAATCTATCAATGAGAAACAGGAGCATGTCCAGTGGTAATGCGGTGGTTTAATGCCTGAACTCAGGAGAGACCCGATTACCGGCAGATGGGTCATTATAGCAAGGGAGCGCGGCCAGCGTCCCTATGATTTCATTGTGGAAAAGGACAAGGTTAAGGGTGGATTCTGCCCCCTGTGCCCTGGTAATGAAAAAACCACACCACCGGAAGTGCTGGCATATGGCAGGCCTGATAACAATCCCAATGGAGAGGGGTGGGACCTCAGGGTAGTTCCAAATAAATATCCTGCTCTTATTATTGAAGGAGCGCTTGACAAGAGGGGGGAGGGCATCTATGACAAGATGAACGGCATAGGTGCTCATGAAGTCATAATCGAGACGCCGGATCACTATTCCACCATTGAGGAGCTGGAGCTGGGAAAGCTGGAACTGGTTTTTCGTGCATATCGCGATCGAATCCTTGATCTGTCACAGGATAAAAGATTCAAGTACATTATAGTGTTCAAAAATTTCGGCAAGAGTGCCGGGGCATCTCTTGAACATTCACATTCTCAGCTTATTGCACTTCCTGTTATCCCAAACCGGATTCAGGAGGAGCTGGATGGCTGCCTGAGATATTACGATTACAAGGAGCGTTGTGCTTTCTGTGATATAATCCATCAGGAACAGTCCCAGATGGAGCGGATAGTGTGGGAAAATGACGAGTTTATCACTATATGCCCCTTTGCCTCAAGAGCTCCATTTGAGATGGTTGTAATGCCCAAACGTCATCAATCCAGATTTGTTTCAATGGATGATGCACAGTTTCAAGCTCTTACGGAGCTTTTTTCAGAGACTATGAGGCGACTTAACGCGGTAGTGCCTGGGGTTGCATATAACTACATGCTGCATACCGCCCCGATCAATCAGGATGCACTTGAACATTATCACTGGCATATAGAGATAATGCCCAAGCTCACCACAATTGCCGGCTTTGAATGGGGAACGGAGTTTTATATAAATCCCTCTCCTCCTGAAGATTGTGCGCAAATATTGTGTGAGCGGGGAACATTATCAAGAGAAGAAATACAGGATGGCCAGCCTGAACATGAGACTACCATTGACTCACAACAGGTGAAGAAGACCTGAATTGAGCGTTTCAAAAATTTGAAGAATATTGTAGTGATATGAACAATTTCGTAGATTGTTTTTGTGAAGTGTGGCTTGAAAAAACGTAATTGTTTGAGCGAGGAACCCGCGTGTTTTGCGATCTATGGGAAGCAAACCCGGTAAATCGAAAAATAGTTCCTCAGTAGCGAAAAAAGAGTTCCATTGTTGGATAAAACGAAAAAACGCTGAATAGATTGTCATTAACAGTGATGTCTGAGTGTTCACAGGAGGTATAAGGAATGTCAGAGCGACCGAAAAGAATTCTGGTTGTGGATGATGAAGACAGCATCCAGCTTCTTTACAGAGAAGAACTCGAGGATGAGGGGTATGAAGTTACTTCCGCCATGAATGGGGAGGAGGCACTCAAACAATTTAATGAGAACACACCTGATTTGGTAGTGCTGGACATCAATATGCCTGGTATAGACGGAATCGAGGTGTTGCGTCAAATGAAACAGGCCAAACCAGGTGTTCCTGTCATATTGAGTTCTGCATATCCTGAGTATAAACAGGACCTGGCATCATGGGCATCAGATGATTATATTGTCAAATCCTTCAATATGGATGAACTGAAAGAGTCCATAAAACGGCATCTTGCGGAGTAACTGCGCTGTGTTTTTTCTGACCGCAGAGGAATTGTACTGCCTCGTTGAATAATTGTCTTCCTCCCCTCATTGAGTGTTCCTGATTAACTTCTGAATATTGTTGCTGCAAACCCTTACTGTTTAAAGGGTACTACAATAGTTGCCTGCATCAGGGCTTGCACGGCCTTTTGATAGCCTGAATCGCTCAATAACAATCCAGGGATAACCTATTTACCGGGTCGTGCAGCAGGTTTTATCTTGATGGATATGGTCTGATTTCCTGTGCTTCCATGTGATGTAATTGTTGCACCATATTTTTTCTGCAGCAGCTTAAGTATACTCAGGGAAGGGTCTTCGTCCAGCTTCAACGGAAGGGCTTTCCCGTTATGAGTAAAGCTCAGCACATTATACCCATCATCTGAGTAGGTCTTGATGATCATCTGCTTATGCCGCAGTGGCGCTACCCTCCTGAGAATTGCCTGACAAAGGGCAACAAAAGCATTTACCCAGTCTGAATAATCACCCTCTATCAGAGGTATATCTCTATTGAGGGAGAGCTGTTTGCTGATTTTCCTGAATTTGCTGTGAAGTTCAAGGGTACGGAGTTCATCCTCAACAAGGGCATTGATGGAAAACATCTTGTTTGAACCTGAAGTATCCTTTCTTCTTCTGATGGCAGCCCTGCAGAATTCAGTTACCTGGGTCAGAACTGACTGAATTGCATGTACATCAGTTCGTAATGCATCAACTTTATCCTGAATCTGCTCTGGATTGTCCTTGTTCATGGCCTGCAGTTTTATTGCCATAAGGTCCAGACGGCCTACGGCCGCTGAGATAGGATTGACCATATCTTCTATTAAGCCGTCAAAAAGTTGGCCAAGTGTGAGGTATTGATACTGAAGCCAGAGGCTCTCCTCTTTGGATTCCATCTCCTGCTGCAGCTCATGGAAAGGTGTGATGTCACGGGCCCTTAAAATAACCCCCTGCTTGTTGCCTGGCAGTGTGGTGGGCCTTATCCAGAAGCTGTACTGTTTTTCAGTGGTTTTGTCCGTTCTGACACTGCAAGCAGAACATATTTTCCTGCCTTCACCGCTTTCAAGCACACTTCTTACAACATGACGCATGTTTCCTTCACGAGTGGATACCTCGAGAAAAGTGCTGACGTCATCCATGTAGAGGCCTGGAAGTTCATGATGTTTTCTCTGTGGGCAGAAAGGTTGAGAAGGATTTGCCGCCATTATCTTTAAATCCTCATCGAGGATTATTACGCCGTCTTCAACGCCTTTGAGAATGGCGTTTAGAAGAGGCATGCCAATGGCTTCCGGCCCTGAATCCTCTGAAAGGGCGCTGATATCTACATGCCAGTCAGCCTTTTCATCAAATGCGATTCCACTTCTGAATTTCCCATTTGTAGGCTTGACCCACTTTACCTGACCTTTAACCGGCTGATCGCCCTGCCTCTCTTCTGCCTCTGGCCACAATTCTATTTGCCTGTCCTGTTGCATGGAAATCTCACTTTCTATCTGTGCTCCGAATGGAGTAATATCCACAGATCGGGCCTTGCAGACAGATTTATCTTCCTCATCTTTTATGTTAATTGACATTTTTGCAGGGACGCGGTAACACCTGCGTCTTTCTGCTGCCATCAATTTTTTCACAAGTCCCCCCCCGTGAAATTTTTAATTAAGTTATATAGATGCAAATAGAATGCCATATATTTTTCCAAAAAAGTTACTTTTAAGCCCGCCTCAGCACGGTTTTTTGTTGTTGCGCATTATGTGAAAAGAAAAAAATTTCTACTGTGGAATTTTTTTTCACATTTTTTTTAAAACTATTAATTTTTTTTAGACGGAGGATACACTTCCCATGGAAGAAGTCTTATCTATATTTTCGGACTTTTCCAGAGCAAACTTTACAAAAGGAGGCGCTATAAATTCATTTATTATTACTGTGCCTATCACAGCATTAAGCAGCAGTCTGTATATGTGCTCAGGGAACAGGTCTGCTGAAAGCAGGACCAGACCTATGGTAACTCCTGCCTGAGGGAACAGGGCAAGACTGAGGTATTTTTTTATTTCTTTACCAGCTCCGCACATCACAGCCCCTATCCACGTCCCAAGATGCTTACCTGTCATGCGGAACACAAGCATGGCAATCGAAAGCATCCAGGTGGTTTTCAGCACTGTTATATCCATGTATGCCCCTGCAAGCGCAAAAAACAGTCCGAAAATACCATTTTCTATTATTTCGGTAATATTAAACCAGTCTGATGCTGCATCATGGGAGTTTACAGCAGTTATACCCAGGGTCATGGCTGAGAGGAGGCGGGAGACGCCCATTGATTTTGAAATGCCAGTGACAAGAAAGATCACACCCATAACTACCATCAGCATATCACCGCGGTTCTTGATCCTGCTGGCTGTATATTTCAGGAGCATCCCCCCTGCCATGCCGATGACAAGGGATATCCCGATCTCTTCCAGTGGAGCAATCAACATTGAGAGCCAGCTTATGTCAGAAGGGTTGATAAGGTTGTGGGCAATCACGGAAGCTGCAGCAAACAGAATAATGGTGATGGCGTCGTCAACAGCAATGACACCCAGTAACACAGAAGTAAAGCTGCCTGATGCCTTTAATTCAGATACTATGGCCAGTACCGCACCAGGAGCAGTAGCAGCAGAAATGGCGCCCAGAACAATAGATACTGAGAACAGCATTTCCAGATCGACATGACCTGTCAACAGACCTTGAGACAGAAATGGAAGTGAAAGGAACAACAGCACGGATGATATAATGCAGGCCCCCAATGCCTGTGTGATGCTTATATATCCGATGGTGCGTCCAAGATGCCTGATATGACGCAGTTCCAGACTGCCTCCAATGGAATATGCTATTATTCCAAGGGCGATTTCCGTTATTACATGCAGGTCTTCTGTGACTGTGGAAAGATTGAGGATGCCGCTTACAGACGGATTAAGCACAAGCCCCGCGCACAGGTAACCTGTTACCCTTGGAAAGTTAAGGGCATTGGCACTCTTTCCCCCCCAGTAACTGAAAAGCAGAAGCAGACCTGTAGCAAGGATAGCGTTGGTAATCATATAGACTTTCATGTTGCACGCACAGCCAGTGCAACATCCCCTGTCATGAAAAACACAAGCGAAAGCTCAATGTATTTTCACGGTAACTCCCATTCCCGCGGCAGACACAACGAACAATAAAAATACGCTCTTGCAGCATGCGACACTTTATGAGCACAAGAGAAGCTGGAGTTCGGGAACCTGCACAACATATCTTTTACTTTAAGCCTTGAGCTATTGTCGTATAAAAATGGACATGGTGCCAAGCCGGCCCTGAACCTGTTCACCCCAATTCGTTTTCAGTAGTCTGTATGAAAGTTTAGCGTAATTATTTGAGATTGAATAGTGCTGCTTGGAAAAAATATGAGTAATTTTTTATGTTGCAATACCTGACCTGCCGCCAATCTCAGGTATGAAAATTGATCATGACGCAGATTTCAGGCACAAAAAAGGGGCCTTGTGGCCCCTGTTCGTGATAAAATATTACAGAATAATATATTACAGATATTAAGCTCTTTTTGCGAGTTTCCTTGGAATATTAGACAGATCTTCCCTTATGAAATAAAGAACTTTAAAGTCTTTCTTCAGTTTTTCTATCATGTCATTAAGTGCACTGTCGTCCATGTTCTGCAGTCTCACATACACCTCTCGTCTTCCAGCCGGCATGTGGTCATGACTGGTCAGAACACTTACCACCCTTGCCCCGCAGTCTCTGAGGACATTTATAAGCGCGTGGAGAGAGCCCGGCTTGTCCTCCATATCAAAGGCTACCTGAATGGGACTTCTGTAGGCACCGGAAATACTTATCATCACTTTGAAGACATCTGTCTGGGTAATCAGGCCAACCACTCTCCCTTCCTTGTCAACAACTGGCATGCCTGATATGCGGTTTTCCAGCATTATAACTGCTGCCTTTTCCACTGAATCGTTCTCATTCAGTGTAATGGGGTCCGAAGTCATGATATCCTTGACCTTGATTTCTGAAAGCAGGTAGTAAAGCTCATGCACGTCAAGGGATGTAGCCTTTGAAGGTGCTGCTTCCTTTACATCACGGTCACTGATGATTCCCACGATCCGCTTGTCACGAACTACTGGTATACGTCTAATACCATGCTCTTTCATGAGCTGGGTTGCTTTCATTATAGAAGTATTTTCATCCACCACGATGGGATCTACTGCCATCCACTCTTTTGCTAACATGCATGTCCTCCTGGGAAAAAATAATGTGGGTCAGCATTTTAAGGCTGCCGAAAGTCAGCTTTGAAATCTGTATGATGCTGCATAGCTGCAAAAATTTCGAAAGGGCTTTGCTGCAGGTGTATCACATATTATTATATATTGTAAATATGGGAACAGTAAAATCTCTTTTCTGCCCCAGGTAAGTCTTCATGCAGCCAGTTTGCGATAATCTGCAGTTGTGTTGAATTCTGGTCCATGTAATAAGACACGTCACTCATGTCAAGAAAAAGAGGAAAGTCCCCTGGTTTTTAACTACCAGCATACAGAAATTACACATGCCTTGTAATCTGAAAATAGCAGTGGTAGGCCCGGGTGCCGTAGGCTGCCTGCTGGCACATGGTCTTGTCCAGTCAGGATGCTCTGTTACACTGCTGGACTACCGTGAAGGCAGGGCCAGCCGAATAGCTGCAGGAGGCATTTCCGTACTTACACAGGATGGTGAAGAAAAATCTTATCCGGCATGTGTTGCAGATGCAAAAGCCGCAGGTTTGCAGGATGTGGTTATTTTTACAGTGAAAGCCTATCAGACCAGAGATGCTGCAGCCATGGCTGCACCTCTTGCAGGCAGAGATACCCTTGTGGTAACTCTTCAAAATGGCATGGGCTATGAAAAATATCTACGTGCTATTGCCTCTCCAGGGCATCTGATCACAGGTGTTACTGCTCTTGGTGCCACTCTGATAAAGGAAGGTACAGTGCGTCTTGCTGGCAGAGGCAGAATTGTTATGGGTTTTGCAGATGTGCCTGGCCAGAGGGCAATGCGGCTGTTTGAGACCCTTGGAAATGCATTTGAAATGGCAGGCTATGAGTTCCAGCATGTGCATAATCCTGAATCTGCACGCTGGGAAAAACTAATGGTTAATATAGGAATAAATGCTATTACTGCCATTTCCTGCATACGCAACGGTGAGATACTGGAATACCCTGACTCTCTGAATATCCAGGAATCAGCGGTCAGGGAAGCGTTTCTAATTATGCAGACTGAATCAGGTGTGCCTGAATCTGAGTATGGCGCTATTCTAGACAATGTAAGGGAAATATGCAGGCGGACATCGAAAAATATTTCTTCAATGCTTCAGGACAGGATGAAAAAGGGCATAACTGAGATAGAGTATATAAATGGATTTATCTGCAGGGCTGGTGCAGAAAATGGCATTGCTACACCAGTTAATGAAACGCTGTACAGGCTTGTAAATCTTCTTTCTGCCACAGGCTGGAGATCTGCTCCTGTATGAATAACAGCCATGGGGGAGCATTCCCCGTTTGTCTCAATATCATAACGTGCTGCGGCTATGTAACTTTTTGAGGCTGGTTCTGAAACTGTTATGATGTCTCACCAACGTTATTTGCAGATTTTCTCGCAGAACAAGCCTCAAAAAGCCACACAGCCTCCACAATAATAGAAAAGGCGAGACAAACGGGGAATGCTCCCCAGTCATGGAGTGTGATGCTTCTGAATTGTTACGGTAAAATTATCATCTGATAGAAAAATGTTGACAACTGCTGCTCATAAAGGCTATATGACACCATCCTGAGGCTGTATCTTGTGGATGCCTAATTCAGAAACGGTCAGGTTCTGACCAATTTCCTGTTTCTGCAAGTCGAAATATCAGATTCAGAATCCGCTTGAGGACTTATTTTATCTAAAGTTTATTATTCCGGCTGACGAATTAAATAACAGAAAATCCTTTGCAGTCCTGCCATTATTCATGGGTAGAATCATTGCAGCATGGCTCGTTTTTTTGGAGGCCATGGTGCCAATGGGTGTCTGTTTTCCAGGGGATAAATTCACATTCGGAAATAGCGGAGGATGGTACGTCTGTACCCTCAGGAACATAATTCATGGATTTCGCCTCCTGTTTAGAAGACTGTCAAGAAAGAAATATGATAATATTACGCCGGATTTTTCTTCATTTCCAAAGTGAAAAAACATGCGCATGGCATTGTATGTAATTGTCTATGCAACACTGGAAATGGCAAAAAGTGCAAAGACTGTTGCAGGGATCTTATGTACTTCCTTATTTTGTTTCCATGTTCAAGTATGATATGAGATTTACAAAAGAGACAGCACAGAGGGCCTTGTGTTCAGGCCTGTATTGTCTGCAGCAAATTTTTATCTGAATATACCTTTTTAAACTTTCATGTTACTCCGTCCAGTCGACAAAACATCCAGGCATAACAAGTGCGAGCCATGGATCACTGCATTTTCACTATAAATACTTTAATCTATCATAGATAATTAATAAAAAATATACGCCGGTTGCGGCTCCGGCCAGGTTTCCTTTTAAGGTATCTGCATACATGCCGCTATTTTTACCGTGTGAATAATTGAGGTGCCAGATGGCAAGAAAAACCAGAAACAACAAGGACCAGGGGGGAGAGCCTGCAGCAACAAACGGTAACCCTGTTAAGATCATGAATCTCAATGATCTCAAGAAACAGCCTGTGACAGAGCTTTATCACCTTGCTTCAGAGCTCGGTATTGAATCTGCCAGAGGAAAGAGAAAACAGGAACTGATATTTGCCATTTTAAAGGCGCAGATGTCGAGAAGTGGCACTGTTTATGCTCAGGGTGTACTGGAAATATTGCAGGACGGCTTTGGTTTTCTGCGCAGTCCTGATTACAATTATCTGCCCGGCCCTGATGATATCTATGTTTCTCCTTCCCAGATAAGACGTTTCAATCTCAATACAGGTGATACGGTTTCAGGCCAGATTCGTCCTCCCAAGGAGGGAGAGCGCTACTTTGCGCTTTTGAAGGTCGAATCTCTGAACTTCGACCCGCCTGAAAGCGCCTTTGACAAGATACTTTTTGATAATCTGACACCGCTGTATCCCCAGGAACATCTCAAGCTGGAAACCACCTCAGACAATCTCGGCGCAAGGATAATGGACCTCATCACTCCTATCGGTAAGGGACAGAGAGGTCTTATTGTCGCTCCACCCCGTACTGGTAAGACAATGCTCCTGAAGAGTATTGCAAACAGCATTTCCGCCAATCATCCTGAAGTAATAATGATAGTGCTGCTGATTGATGAGAGACCGGAGGAGGTCACTGACATGCAGCGCTCGGTCAATGCCGAGGTAATAAGTTCAACATTTGATGAACCTGCCCAGCGCCATGTCCAGGTCTCTGAAATGGTTATTGAAAAGGCAAAGAGGCTTGTGGAACACAAAAAGGACGTCGTTATCCTGCTTGACAGCATAACCAGGCTGGCCAGGGCATATAATACGGTTGTTCCCCCAAGCGGCAAAATTCTTTCCGGCGGTGTGGATTCAAATGCCCTGCAGCGCCCCAAAAGATTTTTCGGTGCGGCTCGCAACATTGAAGAGGGAGGAAGTCTTACCATCATTGCCACAGCCCTGATAGATACCGGCAGCAGGATGGATGAGGTAATTTTTGAGGAGTTCAAGGGCACAGGTAACATGGAAATAGTTCTGGACCGCAAACTCACTGAAAAACGTATATTCCCCTCTATTGATATCAATCGTTCCGGTACAAGAAAGGAAGACCTGCTGCTGCCATCAGATGTGCTGAACAGGGTATGGATACTAAGAAAGCTCCTCTCGCCACTTAATCCGGTGGACAGTATGGAGTTCCTCATGGACAAGATGGCCAGTACCAATAGCAATGCAGAGTTCCTTGACTCCATGAACAGGGGATAAAATGGGACTTGAGTGTTGACTATCTGGTGAAATGGTAGTTTTTTATGGCCTGCCTTTTAAGGGCTTGAAAATATGAATATCAGGAGATCAATATAAAATGAAAGAAGGAATACATCCCAAGTACTACAAGGCCACGGCGCGCTGTGCCTGCGGCAATGAATTTGAGGTCGGCTCCACAATTAAGGAAATAAAGGTGGAAATATGTGCAAAGTGTCACCCTTTCTTCACTGGTAAACAGAAACTGGTTGATACAGCAGGCCGGATTGAAAAATTCCGCAGGAAGTATGGAGAGACAGCAGGGTTAAAGTAGAGACAGTAGTTACTCTCCTGAGTGTAACTTTATCCGAAAATAGCTCAAAGCTGAAAGCTCAAGGCTCAAAGTAAAAGAAACTCTAATTTGCTGGTTCCCAAACTCCAGTTTGGGAACCATGAACCGGAAGCTCCTGCTTCTGTACTCAAACAATGTCACACGCAGCAAGAGCGTATTTTCATTGTTCGTTGTGCCTGCGCCGGGAATGGCGGTTACCGTGAAAATACACTGAGTTTTCGCCTGTACTTTTCATGACAGGGGGGACCTGCTGAGCGGTGCAATATGAAGGTCTATCTGAGAGGTTTAAAATCCGGGTCAGTAATTTTTCAATGCTATTGAACTGCACCCGCTGCAATCTGCGGGGAATCAGACCAAAGATAGATTAAAACATGGATTGAGCCATTGTGGGGTTTGCTGCATATACGCTTAATTCAGGTAAAACAAGTCATAATCCATACCCCCCTGAGTATAAATGTATGCGTTTCCCCGCTGTGTAGTCTGAAATGTGGTCGGTGTCTTCATCTCCGGTTTTAATGGGTTCCTCCGGATTACTACCGTCATTATAATGGTTTTTTACTTATCACGCCTGAATACTTTGACCGCGCAGGTTCAGCTCGTTCCCAAACTCCAGTTTGGGAACGGTACGGATAGAAGCTCCAGCTTCCCATGAAATATCGTTCTGCCGAACTGACAGAATAGAAGGAAAGAGCGATTCCAGTAACAGTTTTTCAGGGCAGGCACCCAAACTGGAGTTTGGGTACCAGCAACACCAGAACATGCCAAGAATATTAAAGGTGCCCGGTGCGCACCCTGCATGGTAAAATCGGAATTGGGGAATTGATTTTTGGACAGCCCCTTAGTGCCGTAAATTTACCCACGCTTAATAAATACCACGAAAGTTTAATCTGAAAACTGACAGGATTATGGACCTTACTGCAAAATTGAAAGAACTTGAGGAAAGGTATGAACAGCTTGAAAAGGAGCTGAGTCATCCTGATGTCTTCAAGGACCAGAAAAAATATCAGGCGCTGACCAAGGAACATTCTGATCTCGGTTCCGTGGTGCGTGTGTATCGTGACTTTCAAGACGTACAGCATCAGGTCTCTGAAAACAGGGGACTGCTGAATGATCCTGATCCTGACATGAGGGAGCTTGCCCAGGTTGAGCTGGAGGAGCTGGAAGGTCGCGCAGAGAAACTTGAGAATGAGCTTAAACATCTGCTTCTTCCCAAAGACCCCCTTGATGAAAAGAATGTACTGCTTGAAATCAGAGCAGGCACCGGCGGAGACGAGGCGGCCCTTTTTGCAGCAGATCTGTTCCGCATGTACTCCCGATATGCTGAGGAAAAGGGCTGGAAGGTGGAGGTGCTGAGTGAACACCCCACAGGTATCGGTGGGTATAAAGAGATAATTGCCATGATCTCCGGAAATCGGGTTTACAGTCATATGAAGTATGAAAGCGGAACTCACAGGGTTCAGCGGGTGCCAGACACAGAAACCCAGGGACGTATACATACTTCTGCTGTCACAGTGGCTGTGTTGCCTGAGGCGGATGAGGTCGATGTGGATATTGATCCTTCAGAACTGCGCGTTGATGTATATCGTGCCTCCGGGGCAGGCGGCCAGCATGTGAATAAGACTGAATCTGCCGTACGACTTACTCATATCCCTTCAGGACTTGTTGTGCAGTGCCAGGACGAACGTTCTCAGCACAAGAACAGGGCCAAGGCCATGAAGGTGCTTGCCGCGAGGCTTCTTGATCTTAAAAAACGTGAACAGCACGATCAGCTCAGTGCGGAACGTAAACAGATGGTGGGCTCAGGTGACAGGAGTGAACGTATCAGGACTTACAATTTTCCGCAGGGCAGGGTTACAGATCATCGCATAGGCCTCACTCTTTACAGACTTGAGGCAATAATGCAGGGCGATCTAAATGAGCTCATGGAGGCCCTTGGGACCTACTTTCAGGCCCAGTCCCTTGCAGCAGGCGGTCAGGAAGGGGCATAGGCTTCCTTCGCACTTGAAGCTCCTGTTGAAGTGCCATGAGCCCCTTGTTTTCCCCTTGGACTGTGAAGGATCAGGGTTTTGTATAACAGTTCAGGGTTCTGCACATCTGCCTGACTGAATAAATCCTGCTGCATTCAAGGTGAATATCATGCACAGTGAAGCAGAGGGGGTTATCAATGTCCGCCAGGCCCTTTCAGAAGCTGTCAAACATTTTTCCCTGTCCACATCCGATATAAATGAACCTGTGCTTGAGGCAGAGATACTTCTTGCCCATGTGCTGTCTGTTGAACGCTGGAAAATCCGTTTATATCCTGAACGTTTCCTCACCCGCCGAGAGTATGAAACTTTTTCCAGGATGGTGGCAAGGCGTATGTCAGGTGAACCCTGCGCCTATATACTCGGCAGGTGGGAGTTCTGGTCGAGAGATTTTTTTGTAAGCCGCCGTACCCTTGTTCCACGTCCTGAGAGCGAACTCATTGTGGAAAAGGCCCTTAGACTCATGGATGACAAGATGCTTCCTTCCTGTCTCAGTCATGAACCTGCAATTATATTAGACGCAGGTACTGGAAGCGGCATACTTGCACTGACCCTTGCCCTTGAAATCCCCGGCTCATCAGTTACTGCCACAGATATTTCACTGCCTGCTCTGAAGACAGCGCAAAAAAACCTGCATGCCCATGTACGCGAGACAGTGAAGAGCAATTCAAGTATCTCTCTTGTGAATGCGGACTGGCTATCATGTTTCAGGCATAACCCCATATTTGATCTTGTTGTATCCAACCCCCCTTACGTTGGTAAAGATGAAACAGACGTTTTGTCTCCCGGCGTAATGGAATACGAACCCCATGAAGCGCTTTTTTCAGGTAATGATGGCACGGATGCAGTGAGACATCTCGTTGAAGCAGTTCCCAGCGTAATGAAACCAGGAGGATGGTTCCTGTGTGAAATCGGTTTCAATCAAGGAGAGACTGCTGTGGAACTTGCCCGGTGCAGCGGAAAGTTTGACAGTATTGAGGTAGAAAAGGATATTGCAGGCATGGACAGGATGCTTGTTGTACGGAAAACGGCCTGAGTGCGCGTCTGCAAAAAAAAGGGAACCATCCTCTTGAGATGATTCCCCGAATATGTCTTTTTGAGACATACTGAAATCTGGCATGTGCTTACGGAATACAGGCTTCTCAAACATTTCTTCCGGTCTGCACTATTTTTCTGTTATCTTCTACGCCTGCGGCGCGCCTTGCGGCGTCTTCTTTCAGCTTCCTGCATCTTGCGGCGCCGCTTTACGCTTGGTTTTTCGTAAAAACGGCGATTTTTCAGCTCCCTCTGAAGGCCGTCAAGCTGCATCTTCTTCTTGAGAACCCGGAGAGCCTTTTCCAGATTGTCCTGGACATCGACCACAATCGCCAAGGGAATCCCCCCTTTCTTTTTTAAGAATTCGGGGACTATATCAGGTAATTTTAAAGGAATCAACAGAAAATTTGCTGTTTCAGTAACTACTCTTATTTCCGATGAATTGTGATATTCCTTCAACTTATTTTTGGACAGCCCCTAAGTGAAAACTCGACTAAGTAGTTTGTTCGGTGTAAAATCTGTACAGATTCATAAATGGAGGATTGAATGTCAGATATAAATATAAAAGACAAGACCCGGGCCGTTGACGCGGCAATCAGCCAGATACAAAAACAGTTCGGCAAGGGCGCTGTTATGAGGCTTGGTGACAAGGGCGGAGTTGAAGATGTGGCAGTGATACCCACAGGCTCCATTGCCGTTGATATAGCCACAGGTGTAGGCGGAGTACCAAGGGGAAGGATCGTGGAGATATATGGCCCTGAGTCTTCAGGCAAAACCACTCTTGCCCTTCATATAATCGCTGAGGCTCAGAAAAAGGGTGGAATAGCTGCGTTTGTGGATGCTGAACACGCCATGGACCCTGTCTATGCCTCAAAACTCGGTGTCAATACAGATGATCTGCTGATCTCCCAGCCTGACTATGGGGAACAGGCCCTTGAAATTGCAGATTCTCTGGTGAGAAGTGGCGCTCTTGATATCATAGTGATTGACTCTGTTGCTGCCCTGGTACCCAAGGCCGAAATTGAAGGGGACATGGGTGACACCCATGTTGGTCTTCAGGCCCGGCTCATGTCCCAGGCACTTCGAAAACTTACTGCAAATCTCAACCGGACCAATACCGTACTGATATTCATAAATCAGATACGGATGAAAATAGGCGTAATGTTCGGAAATCCTGAAACCACTACTGGTGGAAATGCGCTGAAATTCTACTCTACCATACGTTTTGATATACGCCGCATTGCGGCTCTCAAGGAGGGCGCAGACATTATCGGCAACCGTACCAGGGTAAAGGTGGTCAAGAATAAGATTGCACCTCCGTTCAAGCAGGCCGAGTTTGATATCTACTATGGTGAGGGGATTTCCAGGGAGAGTTCTCTGCTGGACCTTGGAGTGGCTGTGGACATAATAGAAAAGAGCGGCGCCTGGTATTCCTATAATGGTGAACGCATGGGGCAGGGCAGGGAGAATGTCCGCAACTTCATGAAGGAAAATCCTGAAATAACCAGCGAGATAGAGGACAGGGTAAGAGAGGCATACGGTCTGGTTCCTCTCTCTGCAGCGGAATCCAAGGAGGAAGAAGGCTCAAAGGCTGCTGTTTCGTCTGAGTCCTGATATTCTCTGCGTATCTGCTCAGGGGGTACCGCATCTGCTGCGTGTACTGTCGGGGGCTCGAAGTACAGGAAGTACGACTTCGCCCCCTCCGCCTTGCATCTGCAGCACCCTCTGAGCAGATACGTGTCAAGGAAAAAATTGTTGTGTGAAAAGCGACTTTTCGTTACGGGAATTCATCCTTATAGGGGGTAGTTACTTTTATGCTTAGGGGCTGTTCAAAAATAAGTTGGATGATGGCGCGC
>WFRQ01000332.1 GCA_015486425.1 Deltaproteobacteria bacterium
ATATCAACTTTTATATTCCTGAATTGAGCGTTTCAAAATGTGGAAAACTGAATTTTGGCGATTGTCGGCTTTACAGTGTATCCACATTTTAAACTTTCATGACGTGGGGTTTGTCACCCCCTGACATTAAAGTTAGCTCAAAGCTCAAAGTCGGAAGCTGAAAGTAAACATGGTTTCTTTTGCTTTGAGCCTTGAGCGTTCAGCTTTGAGCTATTTTCACGGTAACCGCCATTCCCGGGGCGGACACAACTAACAATGAAAATACACTCTTGCTGCGTGTGACATTGTTTGAGCACAAGCGGAAGCAGGAGCTTCCAGTTTATAGTTCCCAAACTGGAGTTTGGGAACCAGCAAATAACAGCTTCTTTTACTTTGAGCCTTGAGCTTTCAGCTTTGAGCTTTCAGCTATTTTCGGATAAAAACAATCATGACTGACGAAAAAAATTTTGAAACATCTCTGAAGGAACTGGAAAAAATAGTGGAAACACTTGAGAATGGAAGCATGCCTCTTGAAGACGCCCTGAAGGCATTTGAAAAGGGAGTAGGGCTTGCGCGTCACTGTTCCAGCCTGCTTGATCAGGCGGAAAAGAGGGTAAAGATACTGAACAGTAGCGGCAGTGAGGAGTTTCTTGAAGAAAATCCGCAGTCCGAAAACTGAAGCAGTGCACCAGCAGCGTGACAAACCGGAAGCAGTCCGGCAAATGGCTGAACTCAAGACCCAAAACAGAGTGGAGGAAGAAAACATGAACAGACACATTCTTGCGGCAACAGACGGATCAAACTGTGCTCATCGCGCTCTTCAATACGCTGCGTCACTCTACAGAGATGTTGATGATGTCAACATTACGCTTATAACAGTAGCTGAACCGGTTCCACAATATCTTCATTCAGGTTCCGCCAGCGCGGCAGTGGAACTGAGCAGGCTGGACAAGATTGATGAGTTCATGGCCCGTCGCGAGGAAGAATGCAGGAAGATATTAGATGCAGGCGCAAGGCAGCTTGTAAAGGCTGGTTTCCCTGAAGAGAGGATAGAGAAGAAGGAAATTGTTCAGAGCCAGGGCATTGCAAGAGACATCCTTTTTGCTGCAAGACAAGGCAAACATGATGCCATACTGGCAGGGACAAGGGGCACTGGAAATGTTGCTGCTTACTTTACAGGCAGTGTCTCAAGGGAACTGGTGGAATATGGTAAAAACACTCCTGTATGGCTGATTGACAGGCCTTCAGAAAATCCACGCCACGTACTTGCGGCAGTTGATGCCTGTGAGGTATGTCTCAGGGTTCTTGATCACGCGGCCTTTGCCCTTGCCGGGATTGAAGGGGTAAAAATCACCGTATTTCATGTGATTCCAAAGTTCAGGCCGTTTATCTCCAATGAAGAGAGCATGGATTTTGATGAAATTGAAAAATTCGTGGCAAAGGCATCTGAAAAAAAAGTCAAATCCCTTTTATCAGGCACAAAAGACATATTCATTGCCGCAGGATTTGACCACTCCTGCATAGATATCAAGATCAAACACGGCAGCACAGGGGTGGCATCTGACATACTGCACGAGTACAGAAGTGGAAAGTACGGAACTCTTGTTATTGGCCGCAGAGGTATAGGCGGATGGGAGGCCATTTTCCCTGGAAGCGTCTCAAACAGGCTCATGAACAGCGTGGAAAAGGGAGCCGTTTGGATAGTGGAGTAAAGAGTATCTGCTCACAGGGTACCGCATCTACGGCGTTGTCAGACGTTTGAAGTACAGGAAGTACGTCTGCGCGTCCTCCGCCTTGTATCTGCAGCACCCTGTAAGCAGATATAGAAGCATTTCCACGGACTTATTGCTAAATTGAGCAATTATTAAAAAGTTACACATAAAAGGACGTATGGCAGCTTATGGCTAAAATCATAATTGCAGGCGGGGGCATGTCAGGTATGTCAGCCGCATGGTACATAAAAAAACTCAGACCGGACTATGAAGTTATGGTCCTTGAGGCATCAGAAACTGCCGGTGGCAAGGCATGCACCCACAGGGAGGAGGGATTCCTGTGTGAAAAGGGTGTTAATGGAGTTCTTGACAACAAGCCTTCCACCCTCGGGCTTGCTGCTGAGCTGGGCCTGTCCCCCCTGAGAAGCAGCGATGCTGCAAGAAAACGTTTTATTGTGCGAAAGAAGAGGCTTGAGCCCCTTCCTGAATCCCCGCTCTCCTTCCTGTCATCACCTCTGCTCTCACTTCCCGGCACCTTGAGAGTCATATTTGAGGCAGCCATCCCCGAGGGTGATCCTGACATTGATGAATCCCTTGCTGATTTTGCCCGCAGGCGCCTGGGAAAGGAGGCGTTTCAGTATCTCATAGATCCCATGTCATCAGGTATCTATGCAGGTGACCCCGAAAAGCTTTCACTGAGAAGCTGCTTTCCCAGAATTTATGAACTTGAGCATACCTACGGAAGCCTGATTCGTGCCATGATAAAACTAAAGAGGAAAGCCGCATCAGAGGGGAAAAAGGGGCCGGGAGCAGGCCCCGGAGGTGTTCTGACATCATTTAGAAACGGTATGAGCGAAATGACAGACTGCCTGGCTGAAAAACTTGGAGATGCGCTTCGCACAGGCAATGCTGTAAAAAAGGCCGCCAGGTCAGACAAGGGCTGGGTGGTGGAAATGGAAGACGGGGATGCCATTGAAGGCACTCACCTTGTGCTTGCATGCCCGGCTCATGCGGCCATGGATATCATGAAGGAGAGCGCTCCAGGTCTTTCGGCCTGCGCATCTGAAATTCTCTATCCACCCATAGCAGTGGTATGTCTTGGTTTCACCAAACAGGATATAAGACGGCCACTTGATGGATTTGGTTTCCTTGCCCCTGGCTGCGAACGCAGGCAGATTCTTGGCGCACTATGGGACTCATCCATTTTTGAAAACAGGGCGCCTGATGGCTACCACCTGGTACGCTCCCTTGTGGGAGGGGCAAGACAGCCAGGCCTTGCGCTTATGCCTGATGACAGGCTGATTGATACTGTGGTAAAGGAGTGCATGCAGCTAATGGGGCTTACAAAATCACCTGATTTCACCAGGATATTCAGGTGGCAGGAGGCCATTCCGCAGTACAATGTTGGACATATGAAAATCATGGGAAGACTTGAAAAAGAGCTTTCCTCCCTGCCCGGTCTATATGTCAGGTGCAACTGGACAGGCGGCGTGAGCCTGAACGACTGCATAGCAAACTCCATGAAAACAGCAGAAGATATCTGTGCAGGAGAAAAAGCATGATGGAAACATCAAAGTCAGCAGCGCAGGCCCTGACCACAGGCGCTGAAAAAATCCAGTGGGACCTTTCAGACCTCTATGATTCCCCTGATGACCCGCGGATAGAGACAGATATGGAAAACTGCCGGACACAGGCAGAAGCCATTTCAAACCTGTACTCTGACCGCGTGGCAGAGCTTGACGCCGCAGGACTATTTACCGCCGTCAGGGAAATAGAGGAGATGTATGAGACACTGGGAAAGCTTTCAGCCTTTGCGTACCTGAAATTTGCTACAGCAGTAAATGACCCTGAGACCAGTGCGTTCCTGCAGCGTATCAGGGAATTTTCAAGTGAAATCAGTAGAAAGGTTGTATTTTTTGAGCTGGAGTGGGCAGCCGTTAATGACTCCAGGGCAGCAGACATCCTTGCAGCCCCTGAAATCGGCCATTATCGCCACTACCTTGAGGCAGCACGGCGCTACCGTCCCCACCTGCTTTCAAGACCAGAAGAGGAACTGCTTGCAGACCTGAACCCTGTAAGGCGCTCAAGCTGGAACAGTCTGTTTGAAAAGGTACTTGCCATAGAAAAATTCGGGCCCAACGAACGTACCATGGAGGAGGTGCTTTCTGACCTCTACTCCCCTGACAGGGAGAAGCGCAGAACCGCATCCCGGGATATGACCAGAGGCCTTGAAAAAAATCTCCATGTCCTGACGCACACCTTTAACACCGTACTTGCTGACAAAATGATAGAGGACAGGCTAAGGAAGTACCCCTCGTGGATAAGCTCCATGAACCTTGCCAATGAGCTTGATGATGAGACAGTGGAGGCCCTTGTCCAGGCAGTAACATCCGGCAATCCCACGGTGTCAAGGTTCTACAGGCTCAAGAAGGAAATACTGGGGCTTGATCAGCTTTTTGACTATGACCGCTATGCACCACTGCCGTTCATGCCTGATGATACCTTGAGCTGGGAACAGTGCAGGCACACGGTTCTTGATGCCTACAGAAAATTTTCTCCTGTGATGGCTGATACGGCTTCCATGTTCTTTGACAGGGACTGGATTGATGCAGGGGTAAAACCCGGCAAGACCAGCGGAGCATTCGCGCACCCGGTTGTGCCATCCGTGCACCCCTACGTGCTGGTAAACTATACAGGCAACCTGCG
>WFRQ01000333.1 GCA_015486425.1 Deltaproteobacteria bacterium
AACGCCTGAGGAACATGCAACATGAAACCCGCGCTTGAGTACATCGGAGTTGACACTGTAAAAGGCCCTCTGATCATTGTAAACGGTGTGCATGATGTGGGGTTTGGTGAGCGCGTGGAGGTGGTGGCTCCTGATGGAGAACCTCGGCATGGAAGAGTGCTCTTTATCAGCGAGGAGGCAGCGGTCGTAGAGGTTTTTCAGGGGACATCAGGGATATCTCAGCCGGACACCAGGGTTCGATTTCTTGGAAGGCCTTTTGAGGTCGTAGTTTCCAGAGAGGAGGTCCTCGGGCGTATATTCGGAGGTCTGGGGCAGCCTCTTGATGGCGGGGCAGCGCCTTTTCGCGGCGAGCGCAGGGATGTTAACGGCTTTCCTGTAAATCCTGTTGCACGTGCCTATCCTGAGGAGTTCATTCAGACTGGAATTTCTGCCATAGATGGTATGAATACCCTGGTAAGGGGGCAGAAACTTCCCATATTTTCAGGCAGCGGCCTGTCCCACAATGACCTTGCTTCCCAGATAGTGCGGCAGGCACGGTTGCTCACAGATAACGAAGGTTTTGCAGTTATTTTTGCCGCAATGGGGGTGAAGCACGACGAGGCAGAGGCATTCAGAAGCAATTTTGAAGAAAGCGGCGTTCTCAAAAACGTGGCCATGTTTCTGAATCTCGCAGACGACCCTACTGTTGAGCGGCTGATCACCCCGCGAATTGCTCTTACCGTGGCAGAGTACCTTGCATTTGATGAGGGAATGCATGTCCTGGTTATCCTCACAGACATGACCAATTACTGCGAGGCGCTTCGAGAAGTTGCCACTTCCAAGGGTGAGGTGCCAAGCCGCAAGGGGTATCCAGGGTATCTGTACAGTGACCTTGCCTCCATATACGAGCGGGCAGGCAGGCTTAATGACAGGCCGGGGTCTGTAACCCAGATTCCCATTCTCACCATGCCTGATGATGACATAACTCATCCCATACCGGATCTTACCGGTTATATAACAGAAGGTCAGATAGTGCTTGACCGTTTTCTTGCCCGCAAGGGCATCTATCCTCCAATAAATGTGCTCCCGTCTCTCTCCCGGCTTATGAGCGATGGCATAGGTCAGGGAAGGACCAGGGAGGATCATCAGGATATAGCGAATCAGCTTTATGCGGCTTATTCCCGTGCCCAGCAGGTGCAGCGCCTGGCATCAATAATAGGCGAGGAGGACCTTTCACCTTCAGACAGGCTTTATCTTGATTTCGCTAATGAATATGAACACCGCTTTCTGTCACAGGCACATGACGAAAACCGGTCAATAACACACACCCTGGATCTGGCGTGGGAGCTTGTGATGAAACTTCCTGAGCAGGAGCTTACCAGGGTCAAGGCGGATGAGATTGAAAAGTGGGGCAGGAGGGCCACAGGTGCAGCAGAGGAGGAACACCCTGAGGATTCACTAGGTGGGGCTTCAGGGTCAGAGCCTCGTGATCACAGGGCATAGGCCATGGAACGGATGAACTTGCCAGCCACAAAGAGTAACCTGATTCACCTCAGAGAGGAGTTGGATTTTGCAAGGGAGGGGCTGGACCTTCTTGACCAGAAGAAGGAGATTCTTATTAACCAGATAAGCTTTCTTGTCTCCAAGGTAGACAGGGTGCGTAACAAGGTGAACGCTGATCTTATGACAGCCTATGGCCACCTGAAGGAAGCGTTGATTGAACATGGAGAGTCTGCTGTTGAATCAGCAGGGCTTGGCGTCAGGGCAGGTGAGAATCTGTCAATTCATGAGAGAAGCCTGATGGGTGTTGTACTTCCCATGGTATCCATTGAACTTCCGCCTGTTAAGCCCCAGTATGGTCTTTACGGCACTGGAAAGGCCATGGATGATACAGCAGGAGCAGTACATGATGCCATGGAGAGCATTGCCGAGCTTGCCGAGCTTGAGGTAGGTATTGAAAGGGTGCTTGCCGAGCTGCGAAAGACGCTCAAGAGGATAAATGCGCTGTCCCACATATACGTGCCCATGTATAGTGCTACTGTGCGCAGGATGGAAGAGACTCTCGAGGAGAAGGAGAGGGAGGCTCTTTTTCAGATGAAGCGTATCAGGGGCAGCAGGAAGGATGGAATGCTCTGAAGCGCCGCACCCTGCCACAAAAGGAGAAGTCATGCATGAAGATTATTCACTGTTTTCCAGAATAACAGTGCCGGTGGACGGCTCTTCATTCAGTTACTATGCTGTGGGCATGGCGTGTGACCTTGCACGTATTCATGGCTCCAGTCTGATGATTATACATGTGATAGACAGTGCGGTGGAGGAGCAGGTCTGTCGCCTCAGCGGCCGCTCCATTCAGGAGCTTCATGCCCAGATGGAGCAGAGCGCATGGGCTTTTCTCCGTGACATGGAGAGTACTGTTGCAGGCAGGGGCATTGAGGTGTCCATAGTGCTGAGAGAAGGGGTGCCGCACGAGGTAATTCTTCATGAGGCAAAGAATTGGAAGGCTGACCTGGTAGTCATGGGAAAACTTGGAAGAAGGGGTGTAGGCGGGATACTTATGGGAAGCGTGGCCCAGCGCGTAATAGAATTTTCCCCAATCCCTGTGCTGCTTGCCATAGGCGGGACAGGAAGGAGCAGTATTGCCGGCAGTCTCGAACAGAGAAAGGAAACAGAACATGGCTGAAATATCTTTTCACGGTGCCGCAGGCACTGTAACCGGTTCCTGTCATCTGCTTAAAGTGGGGGGCAGAAATATTCTTCTTGATTCAGGCGCATTCCAGGGGCCGTGGGCAGTAGAAAGCCTTAATTACAAACCTTTTGGCTTTGATCCTGCCTCAATCCATTCTCTTATTCTGAGCCATGGGCACCTTGATCACTGCGGACGCATACCTCTGCTTGCAAATCAGGGGTTCAGGGCAAGCATATTATGTACTCACCCCACAAGGGATATTGCCCACTTCATCCTTATGGATTCGGCACATATCCTAAAGGAAGAGTTTATCTGGAGACAGAAGAGGCTTATAAGGGCCGGTATCAAGGCTGAAGAACCCCTCTACACCTTTGATGATGTTTATTACTGTATGGACCTCTTTGACCGTCCGGTGAGGCTTCATGAAAAGGTGGAGCTTGGTGATGGAGTGTCTGTGATGTTTCACGCAGATGAAGCAGGTCATATACTGGGGTCTGCACAGATATACATTGATTATCCAGGTCACAGGGGAAAGCGCAGGAGACTGCTCTTTACAGGCGATCTTGGTGATGGAGACAGACCTCTTGTAAATGATCCTGAGAATCCGGAACGGCCTGTTGATGTGCTGGTAATGGAGTCTACATACGGAAATCGTGAACATCGCTCCTACCAGGAATCTGTTGAAGAGCTGGAGGAGGCGGTTCTGAGCACCATAAAACGCGGAGGGACCGTGCTCATTCCCACCTTTGCCCTTGAACGTTCACAGGAACTTCTCTATCACATAGGAAATATGAAAAGAGCAGGGAAGCTTTCAGCAAAGATCCCTGTATTCCTTAACAGCCCGCTGGCAATAGACATCACCAGGCTTTATCAGAAGTACTGCAATTACTGCCACAGCGAGTTTATGACCGGTTACGGCAAGGGGGAGTCTCCATTCATGTTCCCTGGGCTGCACTTTACCCAGACCGCTGATGAATCAAAGGCCATTCACATGATTGAAGGGCCAAAGATAGTGCTTGCAGGAAGTGGCATGATGACAGGCGGACGCATCAAGCATCACCTGAAGCACCTGCTGTGGAAGGAATCCACTACTTTGATAATTGTTGGATATCAGGCAGAGGGCAGTCTTGGCAGGAAGATTATTGACGGCGCGGACACTGTTAAGATATTCGGCCAGCCTGTATCAGTTAAGGCCAGGGTCTATACCATTAACGGCTTTTCTGCCCATGCGGACAGGTCACACCTTCTGGAGTTTGCAAGGCGGGCAAGGCCCAGGAAAATCTTTGTGGTACATGGTGAGCCTTCATCTTCTGCTGCCCTTGCAGAGGAGCTGGCACGAGATCTCCGCAACACTGAGATACACATTCCCAAGCTGGGACAGAAGTTTAAAATTTAGGGGCTGTCCAAAAATAAGTTGGATGATAGCGCGCTCAGATTTGGGTCAGGCTGAGTTGAACTGATTGAGCAAAACCGCAGGCGTAGCCGAGCTACGTTGAGGATTTTGTGATTGAAGTTCAGCTCAGGATGGCCTGAAGATGAGATGCGAAATCGGTAAGTTATTTTTGGACAGCCCCTTAGTGTAACTGCTCACCCCCCTCTCAAGGATGAATGCCTATATGAAAAATTAATGCAGGCCCGTCCTGCAAGCCCTGTCTCAGGGTCTGATGCCATGACATCAACCCTGTAATGCCCGGTTCCAGGGGCTGGAATCATGCAGGAGAATTCGCTCGCCCTGCCGCTGTACTTCATGGGGATTATAAGAGCAGGGGATGCGGAGTCAGAAACTACCTGTGCCTCTACCCTGAAGCGTGACGCATCCCACCTGCCGCCTGCGCATGTCGGGCAGCCGCAACCAAGTGTTATCTGGACAACAAGGTCAATGCCTGAGTTTTCCGGTTGAACCACTGTTGCGCCAGGAAGCGGGGAAAGTGGCTGAATCACAAGTATCTGACTCATTCAACCCCTGATTTTATGATGGCAAGTTCCCTCTGGCGTATGTAGCTTACCAGGTTTTCCTCTTCTTTTCTGGACAGGTGAAATTTCAGGGCCATCAAAGGCAGTTTGCGGTCCTTGAGCATGGTTTCGGAAAGTCTTATCACTTCCGCCTTTTCAATTTCCATGAGAGGCCATGATTTCTCGGCATTGATTCCAAGGTTTAATTCAACTGGCCCTACCATGACGTGGGCCCCGGGCAGCACGATGCCGGGTGTTTTTTCAGGGAAAATGCAGATACCTCCTGCGCTTATGTCCCTGACGATTCCTGTGAAGAATCTCACCCTTGACCTTCTTCGTGTGGTGGCTGCCTTTTTTTTCTGAAGGGCTATTTTTGCAGTTGAGCCTGACGGAACCTCTATGCGGAAGTAGGAACGCCTTTCAGAAATGGCATACAGCTCCGGGAAGTGAAAGAAGATGGAACCGCCTGACGTCCTTTTTACCCGGACTTTCAGGGAATGCCACGGTTCGCCGGGAGCACGGTATTTCAGAAGCACGACTTCGTGATCTCCCTTCCAGTCAGACGGCATTTCAATCTCAATTTCATTGTTGTCCGCCGACATTATCAGCGTGGTGGTAGATTTGTAACCGGGATAACGAATTTCAACCCATATACGCTTTTCGAACAGCCTCTCTACCTCTTCCCTTATGAGCTGACGGTTTGATGTGTATTTTATCTCATCGCCATAGTAAACCCATGCCTTTTCAGACAAAGCGTTTTTTTTCAGGTCAAGTGCGATCATGATTTCATTTCCGCCCAGTTTTTTCCACAGCCTACTGAAACAGACAGTGGTACCTTGAGTTTGAGAATGTTCTCCATAACATCTCTTAACAGTTGTATGATTTTTTCTTTATCTTTTCGCTGAGTTTCAATAACCAGTTCATCGTGTACCTGAAGGACCATCAGCGCATCAGGGCATGTTTCCATAAGCCTCCCATGGCATTTTATCATGGCAAGCTTGATGATGTCTGCTGCCGTGCCCTGAATAGGGGTGTTTATGGCAGTTCTTTCAGCAAATTCCCTGACATTTCTCTGCCTGGCATTGATGTCAGGCAGATAGCGCCTGCGGCCGAGAAGAGTAGTTACAAAGCCCTGCCTGCGGGCCTTTTTTACTATGTTTTCCATGTACGTTTTTACACCTGGATAGCGGTTGAAGTAACGTTCCATGAACTCTGCAGCTTCTTTTCTCGAGATGCCAAGTTCCTTTGCAAGGCCATAAGCACTCATGCCATACACTATGCCGAAATTAACGGTTTTGGCTGCGCGTCTCATTTCAGGTGTTACCAGCCCTGGTATTATTCCAAATATCTCTGCTGCTGTGCGGCTGTGAATATCCTCTCCGTGCCTGAATGCCTCAATAAGGGCCTGATCTTCGGAGTAATGGGCAAGGACACGCAGGTCTATCTGCGAGTAGTCAGCCGACACCAGCATCCTGCCCTCCGGGGCTATAAAGAGTTTCCTGATCCTTTTACCTTCATCGGTTTTTACAGGAATATTCTGAAGGTTTGGATCACTTGATGAGAGCCTTCCTGTGGCAGTAACAGTCTGGTTATAGGAGGTGTGTATCCTTCCTGTACGTGAATTTATGGCCTTGGACAGACCCTCCACGTATGTTGATCTGAGTTTTGACAGATTCCTGTGAAGCAGCATCCGTTCAGGCAGCGGATGCAGTTCAGCAAGTTTCTTAAGAACCTCAACATCTGTGGAGTAGCTGGTTTTTTTCCTGGTTTTCTTCTGTTGAGGGAGTTTCAGCTTTTCAAAGAGTATCTTCCCAAGCTGCCTCGGTGAGTTCAGGTTGAATTCCTCGCCTGCCAGTTTAAATATCTCCTGTTCAAGTGCCGCTATCCTCTGGTCAAACTCTCTGCCAAGCTCCTCAAGGCTGTCAGAATCTACCAGAATACCTGCCATTTCCATGTGTACCAGTACAGGAACCAGGGGCATCTCCACGTTGTGGAACAGTTCTTTAAGCCCCTTTTCTTCAAGGAGTTTGGTGAGTTCAAGGCTGATAAGCGCAGTGACATGCGCATCCTCGCAGGAGTAGTCTCTTGCCTTTTCAACAGGCACCATGGAAAAGTCAGGCTTTCTTCCCTTTTGCCCGGCTGTGACCTCCTTGAAGGAAATCATTTTGTGCCCCAGGATATCCAGGGCAAGCTCATCAAGATTGTGACGCCTCTTGCCAGGGTTAAGCAGGTAAGAGGCAATCATGGTGTCAACATGCGCTCCCTTTACAGGTGCGCCGTGGTTGGCCAGCACTATCATATCATACTTGATGTTCTGGCCGGTCTTTTTGATGTTTTCATCTGCAAGGATAGGGGCGAGAAGACCAAGAACCTCTTCCATGTCGGGCTGCGGGTCAGGGGTTTTGTGCCCCACAGGTATGTACAGGGCCTCAGGTGGAGTGATGCACAGGGATATCCCAACCAGCCGGGCTTCCATGGGCAGTTCACTTGTGGTCTCTGTATCTACGGTGAATGTCCCGGCTTTTTTTATCTTCTGGCACCAGTCACTGACCTGAGCAATGTCCTGCGCCAGGTTGTAGGCCTCAAAGGATATGGTCCTGCGCTCTGGTATCAGTTCATTAAGAAACCGTGTGAATTCCAGTTTCCTGAACAGGTCTTCAAGCTCCTTGAGGTTATAGGGGGTTCTGTGCAGAATTTCTCCTGATGGGTCCACCGGCAGTTTATCCTCAAGAGAAACCAGCCTGATCCAGAGTTCAAGCTGGTCTCTGTTTTCTTCAAGCCGCTCCCTGAGTTTCCCCTTGATGGAGTCCAGGTTGTCAAGTATTGCTCTGATGGAACCGTATTTCTGTATGAGTTTGAGCGCTGTCTTTATACCCACTCCGGGAATGCCGGGGATGTTGTCAGCCGTGTCTCCTGCAAGTGCCAGAACGTCGCGCCACTGTTCAGGCTCAACGCCGTAGCGTTCCCTGAATACGCTGCCGTCAATCATCTCGTCCTTCATCGGGTCCCAGATACGGATATTGCCGTTCAGGAGCTGCAGCAGGTCCTTGTCGCCTGATACCACAATCACTTCCCTGTCCCTGCATTTTCTGGCAAGGGCAGCGATTATGTCATCAGCCTCGTATCCCTGCAGTTCAAGCTGAGGAAGCCCCAGAGCTGCCACCACCTTTCTTACCCATGGAATTTGTGAGGCCATCTCCTCAGGCATGGGAGGGCGGTTAGCCTTGTACTGATCATACAGTTCATGCCTGAATGTGGGACCGGGCGCATCCCATACCATGGCAAGGTATTCCGGATTCTTTTCCCTAAGAATTTTCAGCAGCATTGAGGTAATGCCGAAAACAGCCTTTGTGTGAAGCCCTGAAGATGTGGTCATGGGCGTGCGTATGGCAAAAAAGGCCCTGTAAAGATAGGAGCTGCCGTCAATCAGATATAATGGCGGCCTGGACGCGTCAGATGATACGGTATTTTTCATTACAAGGTCTGTCCAAGAGCCAGTATTGCATCTTTCAGTTTCTTGTCATAACCGTAAATATCCTGAAAGAACAAGATATTATCCTTTCTGTCAGCAATGGCAGAGCTGTAGAAGATAAATACCGGCAGCGGGTTTTTCAGATTAACCCTCTGCCACTTCCCTGTCTCCATCACCTCATGCACCTTTTCAAGTGTCCAGTCACCATTATCGTTATCCTTGAGCACAAAGACTGCCAGACGGTCAGGATATTCGACTCTTATGCATCCATGACTGAATGTGCGTTTTTCAAACCTGAACAGATGCTGTGCAGGAGTGCCGTGGAGAAATATGGTGTGTTTGTTTGGAAAGATGAATTTTATTGGTCCCAGGGCATTCTTGGGGCCAGGTTTCTGGCGCAGGTGGTATATGCCCCTGGCAAGCCCGCTTATGGTTTCATTATTTACCGGAAGCGGTGTGGCTTCAGGTGTAAATGCCTTGACTATCTCATAGTTGTGTTTTGCAATATAACCATGGTCCTGTCTGATTTTTGGAAGGAGTTCTTTTTTAAGGATGCTGTATGGTACGTTCCAGTAGGGAGAAAATACTATATAACGCATCATCCCTGTGAAAATGGGAGTCTGGTGGCGTTTGAACGCCTTGCCGATTATTACCTTCATGGAGACTTCCGGCTCGTAAAAACCTCTGGTCTTTTTTTCAAGACCGAAGAGTTTGAACTGAGGCAGGTTTACTGCAATTATTCTCTGTCCTACGTCATCCGGAAGCCATCTCCAACGCTCAAGTGAGAGTTTTATCTGCTCTACCCTGTGTTCAGGCGGGACATTAAGTGCGGCAAAAGTGTTTTTACCTATAACTCCGTCTGTGTTCAGGCCGTGACGGGCCTGGAAATGTTTGACAGCGTCCACCAGGGCGCCGGAGTACACTGTGGATTCATGTGAAACAGCCTCTGTATCATCACCTGTCTCCTCGGAAACAGTCGTGCCTGATTCGTCAGTTTCTTGCCCTGGTTTAAGGTCTCCATATGCCTTGAGCCTGTACTCAAGCTCCTTAATGGCCTGGTATGTTTCTCCTGGGTGAACAGTGGCAGTGACAGGCAGGGGTTCTGAAAGTCCGGGGTCTTGCGCAAGCCTGCTGTAAACCTCAAGCCAGTGAAGAAGCATCCAGTATCCCCTGTAGGGTGGTTCCACCTCTCTTAACGCAGGCCTGATATCCGGGTCATGGAGGTGTTCAAACAGGGCTGAAGCAAGATCAAAACGTTTGTCTTCAACATTAAGGTCTGCACCTACCTGAACAGGATTTATCCTGCCGAGACGCAGGTCAGATGCATAGCGCATGACAGATACAGAAAGGCCTGCATCAAGCGGGGCAAGGCGATAAAGTCTGTCCCTGCCTGAATCTGTAGCCTTTTTGTCCCTGATTTCTGCAAGCCTGTGCTGCCAGAGCATCCCTGCATATGCATGCGGGTCAAGTCCCTTTGTGCCGGCATCAGCAAGAATGGCTGCTACCTGAAACGCCTGGGGGGTAGGATGGCCATCCTGGTCAAACCACGCAAGTTGCATGTCATTCATCTGGTAAAAACGCCTCAGACTCTCCTTGAAACCATCAAAGGCGGCAACCCCGAGGTCAGTGGTAACCTTTTCCTGAATAAGATCACAGAGAATGGGCTCGCACGACAATCTGTCATCAGATTTCGGGGTTGTCATGGCCATGCAGGCTGTGACAGAAAACAATAAAAATATAACCAGTGAAAATAAAAACGATATGAATGCCGGTCTGTTATTCATCAGTATCCTTAAGTGAGTCCTGTTGGCTGCACTGCTCAGCCTGTGCAACACCATCTGAAAGTTCAAGTGAAAGCTCAGTGTATTTCACGGTAGTCCCCATTTCCGCAGGCGGGCACAACGAACAATGAAGATATGCTGCTGCACCTTGAAAAATTGTACGCCCAGGGATCAGGGAAGCTGGAGCTTCAAATTTATGGTTGCCAAACTGGAGTTCGGGAACCAGCAAAAACAATTTTTTCCTGACACGTATCTGCTCACGGGGTGCTGCAGATGCAGGGCGGAGGGGGCGAAGGCGTACTGTCCCGTACTTAGAGTCCCCGGCAATGCAGCAGATGCGGTACCTTATGAGCAGATACACTGTAAAAAAGCATTGGAAGAGTTATGGCATGAAAGTTTAACATGAAGAGAAGGAAAAAAGAAGTAACTGTTAATGGTACTTTTTTAACCCTGGCCCTTTCCATGCCGATAAGAAATATACAGGCAGGGCAGGCAGTTCATGTTGCCTTTTGTGTATTTTCCCCTTTATTATTAACATAATATAAAATACAATATGACTATGCGTTCAATTATAATTTTCCTTGCATCAGCCCTTTTGACCTTTACATGTATTTCCATGTCTTCAGAATGCGTGGCCGCAGATGAGCCTTTCCCGCATTACAAGGTACTTGAACTAAACGTGGCCTTCTGGAAGAAGGTGTATTCAGAGTACACTTACAGTCAGAGTGTCATTCATGACAAGTCAAATCCCATGCTCATTTACTCGGTTCTTGAGTTTGATGATTCCAAATCAGCCAAAGCAAGGAAGGCGAGAAGAAAGAGAGAAAAGGCTGCGTGCCGGAAATACAGCCATATTCTCCGTGCCCTTGCTGCGGGCAAGGCCCCTTCAAATGCTGATGAGAAAAGGGTTGCGGCTCTGTTTGGCAGCAGACCTGACAAAAAGCTTCTGCGCAGGGCTGCAGACAGCGTGAGGTGTCAGCGAGGTCAGAAGGATCGATTTATTGAAGGCGTAGAGAGATCAGGGGCATATCTTGATGCCATGCGCGAGATATTCAGGTCGTACGGCATACCTGAAGATCTCTGTTATCTGCCTCATGTAGAGTCATCGTTCAGACACTGGGCAAGGAGTAAATGCGGTGCGGCAGGCATGTGGCAGTTCATGAGATGGACAGCCAAGCGTTTCATAAAGGTAAATTACCTTGTTGATGAACGGCTTGATCCAATGAAATCCACAAGGGCAGCCGCGGAACTGCTGCTTGATAATTACCAGAAACTTGGAAGCTGGCCACTTGCCATAACCGCTTACAATCACGGGGCAGCAGGCATGGAACGTGCCCTGCGCCAGAAGGGCAGTTTTGACAGGATTATCGCAGAGTACAGGGGCAGACGTTTCAAATTTGCCTCAAGGAATTTTTATGCCGAGTTTCTTGCAGCAAGAGAAGTTGCCGAGCATTATCGCAGAAACCCTGAGAGAGTAACGTATCATGCCCCTGTTGAAGCGGTTACAGTGCGCATGCCGTCATACATATCCTTCACAGACCTGGCAACCATGCTGAATGTACCTCCCAGTGAACTTCAGGAGCTGAATCCCGCCCTTAAGCGGCCTTTGCTTACTGGAGAAAAGTATATTCCCCAGGGTTATGAAATCAGGGTGCCAGCGCTTGATACCAGTGATTTTGCTTTATCACTTCTGCCTGGTGAAGATACTTCTGTTTTTAAAACCTGCCAGAAGATAGACAGGCATTACAGGGTCCGCAGGGGCGATACAGCCCACAAAATCGCCAGAAGGCATGGGGTAAGCCTTAAGAGGCTAGCAGTGCTTAACGGTCTTGATTCGCGTTACAGGATATATGCAGGACAGACCCTGCGCCTGCCGTTCTAAACTTTCATGACATGGGGCTTGTCACCCCCTGACATGAAAGTTAGCTCAAAGCTCAAAGTCGGAAGCTGAAAGCAAACATGGCTTCCTTTACTTTGAGCCTTGAGCTTTGAGCTATTTTCGGATAAACCGCCATTCCCTGACGGGCACAACGAACAATGAAAATACGCTCTTGCTGCGTTTGACATTGTATGAGCACAAAGGGAAGCAGGAGCTTCCAGTTTGTAGTTCCCAAACTGGAGTTTGGGAACCAGCAAATTAGAACTTCCTTTACTTTGAGCCTTGAGCTTTCAGCTTTGAGCTTTGAGCTATTTTCGGATAAACACTTATCTCTAATTGCTCATCCCCTTCCAGGATGAATTCCCATAACACGCATCTGTTCAGGGGGTGCAGCAGATGCGGTACCCTGTGAGTAGATATCACTCACCTATGCGTTTGCTGGCTGTATCCTTATCTCAACCCGGCGGTTCATCTGCCTGCCTGATGCAGTATTATTGCCTGCCCGAGGCATGGTTTCCCCGTAACCTGTTGCAATTATCCTTGAGGGGCTTACTCCTCTCTGTATAAGGAGCTGCCTTACTGCCTCAGCCCGCCTCTGTGACAGGGCGAGGTTGTAATTTTCAGTGCCTGTGCTGTCAGTGTGGCCAGCAATGTGGATTACCGTCTCCGGATACTGAACCAGTACCCTGGCAAGGCTGTCGAGGTCTGCATAGGCTCCGGGGTGAACGGCTGCGGAATTCACATCAAAAAGCAGGTCGCTCTTGTAACTCACCTCCAGCACATTGCCTGTCCGCCTGATGGATGCGGCGTCTGATGCAGCCATTGCATTGCGCAGGGCCTCTTCCTGTTTGTCCATGTAGTATCCCACGCCAGCGCCGGTTGCACCGCCAAGAGCTGCCCCTATAGCAGCCCCTGTTACTGTTGATTTGGTGTCATGTCCGATTGCCTGACCTACAATGGCGCCTGCGGCAGCACCGCCAAGCCCTCCGTATATGGCCCCCTTCTGGGTATTGTTGGCAGGAGGGGCACAACCAGTAATTGACCCTGAAACAAGTATGGATAGGAAAAATGTCAATGTGTACATGATGTATCTCATGATTCACTGCCTCCCTTGAGAAAATTTTTATATTGAACTGTTCAGTCAGTGCACATGGTGAAAAGCACAAGCGAAAGCTCATTTTATTTTTAGGGTTACCGCCATTTCCAGAGCGGGTACAACGAACAATGAAAATATGCTTTTGCACCTCGCAAAATTGTACGGCCAGGAAGTGAAGCTGGAGCTTCTGATTTACAGTTCCCAAACTGGAGTTTGGGAATCAGCAAAACATTCCTTTCGCTTTCAGTTCTGAGCGAATTTTATGCTGTTCCCAAAGGAAAACAACCGATAGAGGGTGACGTGCCACCCTGTATCACCCCGTATCGAGTCGGTTCAGGATGTATTTTTATAATCTTCTTCTGAAATCCCCCACATACATCTTTGAGCTTTGAGCTTTCAGCTTTCAGCTATTGAACCGCCCGCTTCGCTCAAGACGCAAAGGTCGTACAGAATTTTTCACATCTCCCCATATAAACCAGTGCCAGAAATGCACATTTCATGCCGTTGCGGGAGGTCAGGTCTTCTTGACAACAGCAGTATGAAAAAATAAGGTCATGCACTGTCTGCGTGCTGGCAGGATATTTATGTAAAATGTATATAAAGACCCCGAAAGGACACCGTCTTGAAGATTCTTACAACACCTCACATGGAGCGGTGCATTGGCTGTCATTCCTGTGCTCTGGCCTGTGCCCGGCTTGTACATAAAAAATTATCCTGGGAATGTGCAGGTATTCGCATACATTCAACAGGCGGGCTTTCTTCCAGTTTTGCTGCCCAGCGCTGTCTGTCGTGTGACCCTGCGCCATGCGTCGCAGTTTGCCCTACAGGTGCTCTGATCCAGAGAAGAGGTGGCGGGGTTATTTTTAAAAAAAGGCTTTGTATCCAGTGCGGAGAGTGTGTGCCTGCCTGCCCGGTGAATGGAATTATGCAGGACCGGGCGGGTTATATTTATGTATGCGTTCACTGTGGCCAGTGTGTTGATTTCTGTCCTCATGAATGTCTTGAAATGAGCGAAACAAGTACGGGAGAAGCCGGGGAGGTGGCCTCATGAATCGTGATTTTTTCAGGGTCATGGAGGTCAATGCCACTACCGGCAGGTTTATAGTCCACAATATAGAGGGCAGGGGCCAGGCAATAGGGGGGTCCGGGCTTGCAGCGCTCCTTTTTGAAAAGTTTGGAAGCGTGTCTGCGTCCTGGAACCACGAGGAACAGCCCTTTATTCTTTCAATCGGCCCTCTTACCGGTGCTTTCCCCCTGATGAGCAAGACAGTAGCAGCCTTCAAGAGCCCGTATCATGATCAGTATACTGAGAGTCATGCTGGAGGACGATCTGCCCTGGCACTTCGTTTTGCTGATTATGATGCCCTGGTGATTACCGGCAGGGCCTCCATGCTTTCGTGTATTGAGATAGGTTCCAATGCTGCCTCCATGAGGGATGTCTCCTTTATGAAGGGCATGGATGCTTACAAGGCAGGGCGGGTACTGAGGGGCATGAGTTCCGGTGGTTCAGGGCATCGTTCAATACTGCGCATCGGCCCTTCCGGTGAGATCGGCTCTGCCATGGCATGTGTCAATGCGGATACATACCGCCATTTTGGCAGGCTTGGTGGCGGGGCAGTGCTTGGTTCAAAGAATATCAAGGGCATAATAATCCACGGTGACAGCAGTTTCACACTTCCGGAGGGCAGGGAGTACAGAAATCTTTTCAAAGAGATTTATAAAGGGGTTACAGGTACTGCCATGATGCAGAAGTATCACAGCCTCGGTACTCCGGCAAACCTCCAGTCTCTGAACGATATAAAATCTCTTCCCTGGCGGAATCTTCAGCAGACCACAGACCCGGAAGGGATAAAGGGAATAAACGGCCAGCGTTTCGCAGATGACGCGCTTCTCAGAAACGGTGCATGTTCAGGCTGCCCGGTAGGGTGCATTCATATTGGCTTTGTGCGTGAAAAGTTCCATCAGGACAACCGTTATGTTTACAAGCAGATAGCCTATGATTACGAGCCAGTATTTTCCTGCGGTACCATGCTGGGAGTTACCAGTGCCTTCAGTGTGCTGAATATAATGGATGTCATGGAAAAGGTCTCCATAGATTCCATATCCGGTGGTGTTGCCCTTGCCTGGGCTACAGAGGCCACGGAAAGGGGCCTTGTTTCTGATAAGGAGACAATGGTTCACCTTTCATTCGGTGATGCAGATGCCTATTGCAAGGCAGCCCTTTTCCTTGGCACAGGGGCAAATGAATTTTACAGGCTTCTCGGCCAGGGAACACTCAGGGCAGCGGCCCGGTACGGCGGTGAAGATTTTGCGTGCGTGCTGGGGCAGGAAATGGCAGGCTATGCCACTGGAGAGCTTTTCTTTGCAGCCCAGTCCCTTGGTTTCCGGCATTCACACCTTGACTCCTCTGCATATTCCTATGAACAGACGCATGATGAGCGGGATATAGGCAGGGCAGTGGACCTTCTTATTAACGGCGAGCCAGGACGCTGCCTGCTTACTTCAATGGTATCATGCCTTTTTGCAAGAGGGGTTTACAAACCCGATGTACTGTCTGATTGTCTCAGGGTGCTTGGTTACCAGGAGGTTGACAGTATGATTGGCGGGGCTGCGGAGAGGATAAGAAGGCACAGGTGGAAACTGCGGTTTGCAACAGGGTTCAAACCTGAAGACATAGTGCTTCCAAAGCGTTTTTACAATATCAGGACATGGAAAGGGCCAGTTGATGGAAGGTATCTTGATGCCCTGAAAGAGGCATATGGCAGGAGGCTCAAAGAGCTTGTTGAAAAGTAACTGTTCCCTGAATTGAGCGTTTCAGGGAGCATTCCCTGTTTGTCCCAATATCATAACGTGCTGCGGCTGTGTAACTTTTTGAGACTGGTTCTGAAACTGTTATGAGGTCTTCCGAACGTTCCATGCAGGGTTTCTCGCAGAACAAGCCTCAAAAAGCCACACAGCCTCCACAATAATAAAAAAGGCTGGACAAACAGGGAATGCTCCCGCGTTTCAAGATGTGGAAAGTTGCAAATTCTCCTGCCACCTGCATGTCCTTCAGCCTGTGGCAGGTTTTATGACCCAGAGGTAGGCTCCATAGGCAAGGAGCAGCAATATCCCTTCAAAACGGCTTATTCGTAAACCAGTCCACATTGTCGCAAGCATTAAAATGGTTATCAGCGCCATTGCCGGAAGATCTCTTGTCACAAGCTGACTGTTTATATGCACAGGCGTAATGACAGCAGTTGGACCGAGAACCAGGCACATGTTTGCGAGGTTGCTGCCCACAACATTACCCACCACTATGTCACCGTGACCTTTCCGGGCCGCGGCTATGGTTGTGGCAAGCTCAGGCAGTGAGGTGCCTATGGCAGTGAGGGTTAGGCCTATAATGAGCTGTGAGATTGAAAAGTAGAGCGCCACTTCAACTGCCCCGTGCACCAGTAATCTTGACCCAGCCACAAGGGCCACACCGCCGCCTGCAATAAAAATCGCGCTTTTCAGGGTGTGTGGAGGGTCTTCTTCAACTTCATGAGAAAAAGCATCAGGCGTCTGTCCTGACCTTACAGCCCAGTATTTCAGAAATCCTGCATATCCAAGGTAACAGGCCATGAGTACAATGCCCGAAAGCCTGGTTGCCTCTCCCCAGACTGCTCCTGCTGCCCACACGCCGAGACCTATAAGCAGCAGCAGGGGTACATCTGCCGCAATCATGCGTCTCCTCAGTGTAAGAGGAGTCATGATGGCGCCAAGCCCCATGATAAGGCCGATGTTGGCAATGTTGCTTCCAACAATATTACCCATTGTGATATCGGCATTGCCTTCAAATGCAGCGGTAAGGGAGACTGCAAGTTCAGGGGCAGATGTCCCAAAGGCAACCACGGTAAGCCCTATTACAAGGGGAGATATGTTCCATCTGCGGGCAGTGTCCACAGCACCCTTCAGAAAGACTTCCGCTCCCCCGGCCAGCAGAACCAGCCCGGCTGTTATCATTAATGACGGGATTAGAAGGGTGGTCATGATTCGAGCCCGGCAGGTGAAATTCCCCGGGACCACTTCAAAATAGTCATGAGTTGACCTTGTCTCCCTCAATGAACCTGTTCAGGGTTACCTCGGCATTTTTAAGGGCGCACAGCTCTCCGCACATTGAACATCCCTTGTTGGATACTGATTTTCTGGATTCCAGCACTGCCCTTGCGTCATCAGGAAAGAGCATGTTGTCAAACTGTCTGTTCCATTTGAAGTCCCGCCGGTCCTTGCTTATCTGCTTGTCAGCCTGGTCTGCGCGGCCTTTGAGTTTGACCACGTCACCTATGTGTGCTGCAAGCCGCGCGGTTTTTACACCAATTTCAACGTCTTTTTCATCAGGAAGCGCAAGGTGTTCGGCAGGTGTAATGTAGCATATAAGGTCTGCGCCGTGCATTGAGGACTGGGCAGCGCCAATTGCAGCAGTGACATGATCCCAGCCTGCTCCCACATCAGTTGGAAGAGGCCCCAGCATGTAGTACGGGGCATTGCCTGACATTTTTTTCTGGAGGATAATATTTGCCTCTATCTCGTCGAGAGGAACATGGCCAGGCCCCTCTACCATGGTCTGGCATCCCCGTTTTCTCCCGATTTCAGCAAGCTCGCAGTTAAGGATAAGTTCTGCCATCTGTGCACGGTCCAGGGAGTCGTGGATTGCCCCTGCCCTTATACCGTTTCCAAGGCTCAACACCGTGTCGTATTTCCTGAGTATATCACACACCCTGTCAAAATGTTCATAAAGGGGATTTTCCCTGTTGTTTTTCATCATCCACTGGATCATCAGTGTGCCGCCCTTGGAGCACAGGCCCCCGTAGCGGTAGCCTTGTTTTTCCATACGCTCAATGGTGAAGAGGTTGATGCCGCAGTGAATGGCCATAAAGCCTATTCCATCATCGCACTGACGTTCTATCAGTTCAAACAGGTATTCGGGATCAAGCCTTGAGGGGTCGCGGTGTTCCTTTATGGTATCGCAGAAAGCCTGATACAGCGGCACGTTACCCACAGGAAGGGATGACACAGAGAGTACTTCACGCCGTATTTCATCAAGGTCTCCGGCTGCGGAGAGCTCCATCAGTGTGTCCGCACCATGTTGCTCCGCAATAAGGGCCTTTCTTTTTTCATGTTCCACATCGCATACATCGCTTGAGGTGCCAATGGATGCGTTGATTTTTGTGCGAAGGCCGTTTCCTATTCCAACCACCTTTTTATCATTACGGCGTCCGCGCGCAATGATAATGCGGCCTGCCGCTGTTTCTTCTCTTATAAATTCAGGTGAGACCCCTTCGTCAGAGGCAACCTGTTTCATTTCAGGGGTTATGTCACCTTTTACTGCTGCTTCGAGTTGATTCTGCAAGTTTTGTTACTCCTTGTGATTGTGATTCAATGCCTGTTCAGGGAGTGCATCTGTCCCTGAGGTTCGGCAGGCAGCATACTACTCATCAAGTGAAGGCTTGAAAAGACCTCATGTTGTCGTTAATCTGAGGATGAAGTGATTGTTATCCTGTAATTTGCCTAAATCCCTGTGCAGCCTGTTGGAATTTTTAAAATTACAGGTAATATGTATCTGTTG
>WFRQ01000334.1 GCA_015486425.1 Deltaproteobacteria bacterium
TCCAAGCGGCGCAATAAGGGGCTCAACCGCATGACCGAGCCTGCCTATATAGCTCTGTGCCAGTCGCTGATTTTCCATGGCCTTATCAATATCTTCCAGCTTTTCCTTCATCTCCCTGCAGACAGTTGATGTTTCAACTGTCAGATTATCAGAGCCGCATTTTTCAAGACTGCTCTCTACAGCCTGTCTATCTGATACAAGCTCAGGACTGTACTTAATATCCACGGGGAAGTTACCGAGAAACCATATCACTATTGAAAAGGCGAGAACCACGCCGCCCATCTTCTGGAGATAGACCTTTGTCTTCTCCCACATGTGAATCATAACGCTAAGAAGCGTGGGCATGCGGTAAGGCGGAAGCTCCATTACAAAAGGTGTGGTTTCGCCCTTGAAAAGAGTCTTGCTGAATATCTGCCCCATAATTATGGCTAGGGCTATGCCGATAAAATATATGGCAAATATTATATTGCCCTCCTTGCCAGGGAAAAAGGCGCTGGCAATAAGCACATACACAGGCAGTCTTGCTGAACAGCTCATCAGGGGATTTATCAGAATGGTCAGCAGCCTGTCACGCCGGGTTTCAAGGGTGCGGGCAGCCATTATGGCAGGCACATTGCACCCGAAGCCCATAATCAGCGGAATAAAAGACTTGCCGTGAAGCCCCAGGGTATGCATTACCCTGTCCATGATAAAGGCAGCCCTTGCCATGTAGCCGGTATCTTCGAGAAGACTAATGCCAAGAAAAAGTATAAGGATATTGGGCAGGAAAACTATTACGCCACCCACTCCACCTATGACACCATCAATAACAAGATCATGGAACATGCCTGCAGGAAGCAGGTTACCTGCCACCCTGGCAATCAACTCCACCCCTGACTCTATCCACTCCACAGGATATGCACCAAGGGTGAACGTGCCCTGAAAGAGCAGGTACATGAACAGCACAAATACAGGGAAACCAAGGAGACGGTTGGTAAGAACCTGATCTATTCGGTCACTGACTGTCTGCTTTGCCGCAGCAGACAGGCGCATTGTCTCCTTAAGGGCACCTGCTATAAAACCGTACCTTGCCTCGGCAATAACAGTCTCTGCATCTTCTTCAAAGAGCCTGCTGATTTTATTTCGGCTCTCCTCTACCTGAGCACGTATAGCTTCCACACCCTCAGGCGGGATAACTTCCCGGCTTGCCGCACTCTCTATCTTTTCCCATACGGAGGCATCTTTCTCAAGCAGCTTCAGGGCAACCCAGCGGGGGTAGTAGCGTCTGTTGAAATCAGGATACTTTCTAATCTCTGCCCTTAATTTCTGAATCTCCTTTTCCACCTCACGCCCATAGTTCACGTGAATATGCCTGGAAACCGGATCACTTCCGCTGCAGACCTCAAGCACGGTGTCAAGCAGCTCATCAATCCCCTCACCCCTGGTGCCCACTGTTTCAACAATAGGCACACCAAGAAGCCTTGAAAGCTGTTCAAAATCAATGACAATGCCCCTTGCCCTGGCCACATCCACCATATTCATGGCAAATACCAGCGGAATGTTCAACTCTATAAGCTGAGTGGCAAGGTAGAGATTACGCTCCAGGTTGGACGCATCAAGAATATCAACCACCACATCCGGGCGCTCTTCAAGGATAAAATCCCTGGCAACTATCTCCTCCACTGAATAGGCAGTAAGGGAGTAGATGCCCGGAAGATCCACAACCTTGATCCTAGCGCCTCCATACTCAAGGCTGCCTTCCTTTTTTTCAACAGTTACACCTGACCAGTTGCCTACCTTCTGCCTTGCGCCTGTGAGATGGTTGAATATTGTGGTCTTGCCGGCGTTTGGATTGCCTGCAAGCGCTATTGTTATCTCTTTTTTCATTGTGGTCTGGTCTTCTGTTTCACTTTGTCCCTGACGACAGTTTTTCAGGCAGTGATGCAGCGTCCACCCTGAAAGCCGTGGCCTTGAAGAATGCCACATTCCTGCCCTGACCATCTCTTATATTAACGGTATAAACACCGGTCTGTCTGCCCTGATGCATGGCTGCAGCCTCTGCAACAAGCCTGGTGCCCGGCTCTGCAGGCCTCATGTAATTGATGGCACACTCAAGGGCAAGGGCCATTTTCCCGCTGCTGTTTCCTGCCAGGGCAAATGCCACATCTGCCAGCGCATAAATAGCAGCGCCATGACATATAAATGCAGCATTCAGATGGTCCGGCCCCACGGTCATGGATACAACCGCCCTGCCCTCCTGGACATCGTCAATATCCATACCGAAAATTTCAATCAGCCTGTCATGCTTCTGTATGTGGCTTCGTACCTTTTCAACTGTTGTTTCGTTCATGGCATTATCAATCACGATTAATTCTGGAATTATTAAATTCAGGGTATCTACTCACAGGGTACCGCATCTGCTGCGTTGTCAGGGGCTCGAAGTACGGGAAGTGCGCCTTCGCCCCCTCCGCCTTGCATCTGTAGCACCCTGTGAGTAGATACAATCCGAGAATGGTTAAGCCTGATAAAGGTGACCTCAGATAGCAACCGGGTTCTTCTTTTTCATATCCTTTTCAAGTTTTCTCCACTTCCACATGAATTTGCCCTTGATATTTGCAGGCGCCAGATTGTTAAGCGTCTGTGCTATTCTGCTGAGCCTGGGGTAAAGAACTGATTTTTTCAAAAGCGGACTTCCCTCTGGCAGAATCAGGGTCATTACAAAAATTATCACTCCGGCAAATATAAGCCCCTTTGCCAGACCAACAGCCCCTCCAAGAAGCCTGTCCACCCATCCCAGTTTGATAACCCTGAAAAACCCCCTGAGCACTATGCCGGCAATGAGAAACGCAAGGTACACAACAAGAAAAAGCAGAGCAAAGGAGATCAGGGAACGCCACAGTTCATCATGAATAAATGGCGACAGCTTCACGGCCACAAATGGAAACTGCTGAGCCGCAACCCAGAACCCGAGAATTACGCCAAAAAAAGTAGAAACGGCCACACTGAAGCCGGTCCACAGCCCCCTTGCTATAACAACAGCCAGCATTACAAGTATTGCAATGTCCAGCCAGTTTAGGGCTGAGAGCCCTGATATCAAATCCATAAACTAAAATCCTCTCAGAAAACGATCTGCCCTGCGCGTAACACTGTAATAGGTATGATTCATGTGCTTGGGTTTCTTGAAACCTCTCTTGAACAGAAATGTCCCCTTGACGCGTTCAAGCCAGCCCCGGGCTTCAAGGCATGAAAGCATATCCATGGTATCCCTTAGATTCAGCCCGTGTCTTCTTGAAAGAAACTTGGCGCAGTCCGGACCGTTCTCCCTGAGATCAAGTATCAGTTTCTGTTCCTGTGCCTGGAGGGTCTCCCACTTCTCTCTCATTACCATCCAACCCCATTCTTCTTCGGGCCTCGGCAGTAGCCGCATTCAATCCATTTTCAAGTTTCTTCCTGAAAAATTCCACCCTGACTCCACGGGTATCAGACGGTACAGTGAACATCTCTCCATAAACCACGCATACCCTGGAAAATGGCAACGGCAAAACCAGCCTGTCCCACGAGTTGAAATATACAGCCCTTGATGCAGCAAATCCCATTGGCACAATTGGGCACCCGGAATCCCTTGCAAGCACAACAGCCCCTATCTGGGCCACATTCACAGGCCCCCTGGAACCATCAGCTACAACACCTGAAGCAAACCCAAGGTCCCGCATGTATCCTGCCATCTTTCTGATGGCATAAAGCCCTCCCTTAAGCCTTGAACCCCTGACAGGAACCGATCCCCAATAACTGACAGCAGACGCCACCCACTCCCCGTCCTTGCTGGGACTGGTCATGACGGCCCCCTTATACTGTCTGCAATGATAGAGCATGTATACAAGGCTTGAGTGCCAGAGCGCCACCACAGGCTTTCGCGGACTGGAAGCCTCCAGTGCTTTTTCAGCACAGTGTGATCTTACAACAAGGGGACGGCATGTGCCGAGATATAGCTCCGCAACCTTCATGATAAGCCTTAGTTTGCGGGAAATAGCAGGTATCTCTGGCAGTTGTGCTTCCGCGTCATTATATGAAGGCACCCCTCGCACTTTCATGGGCAATCAGGTAACATGGAGCAGGTATTATATCAACTTTTATATTCCTGAATTGAGCGTTTCAAAGCTCAAAGTCGGAAGCTGAAAGTAAACATGGTTTCTTTTGCTTTGAGCCTTGAGCTTTCAGCTTTGAGCTATTTTCACGGTAACCGCCATTCCCGGGGCGGACACAACTAACAATGAAAATACGCTCTTGCTGCGTGTGACATTGTTTGAGTACATGGGAAGCAGGAGCTTCCAGTTTATAGTTCCCAAACTGGAGTTTGGGAACCAGCAAATAACAGCTTCTTTTACTTTGAGCATTGAGCTTTCAGCTTTGAGCTTTCAGCTATTTTCGGATAAACAATCATGACTGACGTAAAAAATTTTGAAACATCTCTGAAGGAACTGGAAAAAATAGTGGAAACACTTGAGAATGGAAGCATGCCTCTTGAAGACGCCCTGAAGGCA
>WFRQ01000335.1 GCA_015486425.1 Deltaproteobacteria bacterium
TCAGGAATGTGGAACAGGCCTTTGAGGAGAATATCGGGGTGGCCTGCCGTGTGAAACCGGTTGAGGCGGCATCAATTCAGGACAGGATCCCGGAGGATACCCTTATGGGGGTTGAGGAAGCGTAAGAAGATGTGCGCTTTATTTAGCCGGATAGAATGGGAATTCGTATCTGCGCAGGGGGCGCCGCATCTGCTGCGTTGTCGGGGACTTGAAGTACGGGAAGTACGCCTTCGCCCCCTACGCCTTGCATCTGCAGAGCCCTCTGAGCAGATACGTGTCAGGGAAAAATGGTGTGTAGAAAGCAATTTTCCGTTATGGGAATTTATCCTTGAGGGGGGAGTGAGCAGTTACGGGAAGTCCTTTTTAGCGGATAAGCAGCAAATCCGAACAATCGTTTAAATCAGGTACAGACAGTTACAAAACAATGAACATAAAAATATACAATAGTTTTACCAGGAAAAAGGAAGATTTTAAGCCGCTTGAAGAGGGACATGTCCGCATGTATGTGTGCGGTATCACCGCGTATGACAGGTGTCACATCGGGCACGCGCGTTCTGCCGTGGTGTTTGACGCAGTGGTACGTCATCTTCGCAACAGGGGCTTCAGGGTTACATTTGTACGCAACTTCACTGACATTGATGATAAGATAATCAACAGGGCAAACGAGGAGGGTATCGCGTGTGACGAGTTGGTTGAACGCGAAATAGGCCATTTTTATGAGGATATGGATGCCCTTGGCATACTCCGGGCGGATATTGAGCCCAGGGCCACGCAGCATATAGATGATATAATTGCCCTGATAGAAAATTTGATTTCAAAAGGAGCAGCCTATGAGGCAGGGGGCGATGTGTATTTTTCTGTTGAGAGTTTTCCTGGATACGGGGCTTTATCTGGACGCAATATCGAGGAAATGCTTGCCGGCGCCAGGATAGCTCCCGGTGAGCTCAAGCGCTCTCCTGGAGATTTTGCTCTGTGGAAGGCAGCAAAGCCAGGCGAACCAAAATGGGATAGTCCATGGGGTCATGGAAGGCCGGGATGGCACATAGAGTGCTCGGCCATGAGCATGAAGTATCTTGGGGAAACACTTGATATCCATGGTGGAGGCCTTGACCTCATTTTCCCGCACCATGAAAATGAGCGTGCCCAGTCAGAGGCTGCTACAGGCAGAGAGTTTGTCAGGGTCTGGATGCATAACGGTTTTGTCACCATCAAGGGGGACAAGATGTCCAAGTCCCTGAATAATTTTATTACCATTCAGGACATACTGGAACAGTACCATCCTGAGGCCCTGCGGCTGTTTCTCCTGTCCAAACACTATCGCAGCCCGCTGGATTACAGTCCGGAGGCCATAGGTGAGAATCTTGCAGCGCTTGACCGGTGCTATAATGCCGTGGCAGAGGCCCGGAGGCTTGCCGCCATGCCTGTAAAAAAGAAAAGGGCTGTGTCTGAAAAGGCTGCTGCTGCCATAGAGGAGCTTGAGGGATTTTCGGAAAAATTCAGTCAGGCCATGGACGATGATTTTAATACCGCAAGGGCAATAGGTATTCTGTTTGAAGCTGTCAGGGCCCTTAACCGTTTAAATGATCAGGCTGCTTCAAAGCCGTCTGCCCTGTATGCCGAGCCGCTTGGGGAGGGCGCATCAGCAATAATACAGGCAGCCGCAGTCCTTGGTATTCTTCAGCAGGAACCTGAGGCGTATCTGAGGCAGAGAAATCTTGAGGCGCTTTCAGAGGCGGGGCTTGATGAAAAACAGCTCCTTGAGCTTATAGCAAGCCGCAATGCAGCGAGGAAAGAGAAGAACTGGGCTGAGGCTGACCGCATAAGGGATGATCTGCTGTCAAAAAATATTGTTCTGCAGGACGGCCCAGACGGTACAACCTGGACAGCAGGGTAGAAAACAGGGACAATACGACGATTTCAACTCTGAATTCCTGCTATGCGCCATGCTTCCAGTGCTGCTGACACGAGACCTTTGGTTTCCCAATCCGGATCAGGCGGATGAACACGGTCTGCTGGCTCTTGGCGGTGATCTCTCTGTTGACAGGCTTCTTCTTGCCTACAGTTCCGGAATATTTCCCTGGTTCAGCCCTGGCGATCCATACCTGTGGTGGTCTCCTGATCCCAGGATGGTCCTTTTTCCCGATGATCTTCATGTGCCCAGGCGTCTAAGGCGGGTTATGAGAAAGGGAACATTTCATGTCACCCTTGACAGGGATTTTGCAGGCGTTATCAGGGAGTGTGCCAA
>WFRQ01000336.1 GCA_015486425.1 Deltaproteobacteria bacterium
GCCCCCTTGGAGCGTATGAGGTTCTTGATATCACTCTGAGTTATGTACACAGGAGTTCCGGTTTCTGTTTCATCCGGCTCCACCAGCATATACGCCATCTCACCGTTGATCTCTCTTACCCGGCCAGGCACACTGTCCTTCACCAGCTTTCCCGTGGGGTCAACAATGCCTGCCATGAACATTGCGGAAAGGAGATCAATAATCGCCGACCCACATAGCCCCTTTGGCCTGCCTCCGCCTATCACCTGATATTTTACTGAAAAATCTTCAGGGGATATCTCAACCCGCTCTATTGCACCGGGCTGGGCCCTCATGCCGCAGGTAAGTATCCCGCCCTCAAGCGCTGGCCCTGCAGCTCCGGCACATGCCACAAGCCAGTCGCGGTTACCAAGAACCACCTCGGCATTTGTGCCAACATCAACCAGCATTGATATCTCATCGCTCCTGTGCATACCTGATGCAAGGATGCCGGCAATAAGATCTCCTCCGAAGTAGCTTCCTATATTTGGGAAACAGTAGAGCCATGCAAGCTCATGGCATCTTATCCCCACCTCGGCACACATGGCCAGATCAAAACGGTTGACTGACGGCAGATAAGGCTCCCTGCAGATGTTCGACGGATCAAGGGCAAAGAGGAAGTGGCACATGGTGGTGTTTCCTGCCACTGTCAGGTAGTGGATATTCTCCGGGCCTCCGTGATCTTTCGCAGTAATCTCTGCAATGGAGCTGTTAAAAAGATCAACAATCTCAGACTGAAGCACCTGCAGGCCATCTCCTCTCCCTGCAAAGAGTATGCGGTCAAGGATATCCTCACCATGAACACGCTGCGGATTCGGGCGTGACAGGGTATCAATCACACTGCCTGACACCATATCAACGAGGTAAAAAACAACAGTAGTACTGCCAAGGTCAATGGCCATGCCATAGAGCGGTTTTTCTTCCGCGGCAGGAACAACATCAACCGCTCCCCAGCCGCACTGCCCCAGGGCCACTACCCCGATTACGTTGTATTCACACGCAGGAAGCACGGAACTAAGACGCCTGCACAGGGACAGTGGCATGAAAGGCACCTCTCCCAGTTCATTCTCAAGCGCATAACGAACCCTTGCCTCATGTGACCGGTTATCACCTGCAACCGGCTGATTAAGACCAAGACTGAATTTCCTTGTTACTGGTACTGAGTGTTTCATGCTGATATCCTTAACTGGCTGACTCTATCAATACCCTGCTGCTGCATGAAATTGCGTATGCCTGCAGCGATCTCCTCAGATGCCGAGGGTTTTACAAGGGTTGCAGTCCCCACCTCCACTGCGCATGCCCCTGCCATCAAAAATTCCACTGCGTGCTGCCATGTTGTAATGCCGCCTATGCCGATAACAGGTATATCCACTGCACGCACTGTCTGCCAAACCATGCGAAGCGCCACAGGCATTATGGCAGGCCCGGAGAGCCCCCCGAAGGTATTCGCAAGAAAAGGAACGCCTCTGAAGATGTCAATTTTCATTCCAAGCAGGGTATTTATCAGGGAAATTGCATCAGCTCCCGCATCTTCAACTGCACGGGCGATGACAGTTATGTCAGTAACATTGGGAGACAGTTTTACAATCACAGGGAGGGCAGTGGCAGCCCTTACAGCCCTGGTGACCTTTGCCGCAGCCTCTGCGTCCGTACCAAATGCCACACCTCCGTGCTTCACGTTAGGGCAAGAGATGTTTACCTCAAGGGCATCAATGCCTGAAATGCCGTCAAGCCTGGCCGCAATCTGTGCATAATCAGATACGGAATTGCCGAGGATATTCACAATGACCCTGGTATCAACTTTCCTGAGCCACGGGAGTTTCTTTTGAATAAATGCCTCAACACCTACATTTTCCAGACCAATGGCATTGAGCAGGCCGCATGGCGTCTCAATGACCCGCGGCGGAGGGTTGCCCATGCGGGGCTCAAGTGAAATGCCCTTGACTACAATTCCTCCAACAGCGCCTAAATCAAGCAGATCCGCAAGCTCTGCTCCATAACCACAGGTTCCTGATGCAAGAAGCACAGGATTTGAAAGCTCAAGGCGCCCTATTTTTGTTGAAACATCAACTGTCATGGTCTGATTTCACAGGAATGTCCGCGGAGTATTGATCCTGAATCGAGCGTTGAAA
>WFRQ01000337.1 GCA_015486425.1 Deltaproteobacteria bacterium
AGGGGCTGTCCAAAAATAACTTGCCGATTTCGCATCTCATCTTCAGGCCATCCTGAGCTGAACTTCAATCACAAAATCCTGAGGCGTAGCCCGGCCACGCCTGCGGTTTTGCCGGATCAGTTCAACTCAGCCTGACCCAAATCTGAGCGCGTCATCATCCAACTTATTTTTGGACAGCCCCTAAGGGAGCATTCCCTGTTTGTCCCGATATCATAACGTATGAGCTAACCTGCCGCAAAACTGCGTAGCAAGGGATGTGGACAAACCTGTAGATTTGGAGCGGAACGACGTACTTTGAAAAACCGCCGAGTTTTTGCGGTCAGAGTTAAGCGACTTGTTCGCTGGTATTTAATGCTGTGTTTTTATACCGGGGAGGCTTCGGCGGAAAAGATACAATTTTTCGTTTATACTTACGCTGTTTGTTGCTCAAGTCTTCAACGATTTGATGTAGGTCGTAATTAAATTTTGCAGCATGTTCTTGACGTTTTCTTCTAATCTCTTCAACGATTTCATCATAATACATCGCTTATTCCTCCATTAATTCAGCAGGTGTACATATTACAGGGCAAGCGTAGCCATTCATTTCGACTAATCTTTCTATTTCTTGACGATGCATAGCATTTGCGAGATGCTTGCAATTCCATGTTAGAAGAAAATCAATTCCATTTACGGCACAAAGTGCGATATGTAAAGCGTCTTCGCTATATTCTTTTGGTAACGGTCCACCAAATATTAACTTTTCTGATAAAATGATGGCATTTTCAGAAATTGCAAGAGACGGTATAGGATCGAGGAAGTTAATTCGTTTTTGAGCGGCTTCCCCATCTCCTGCTGATGCTTCTTGAAAAACCAATTCTGATACAACTACATCAAAAGACGCACTTCTGTTTTTCCACCATTCATGCGTCAATTGTTGTCGACCGAACGTTATCGGATTTTTACTTGGTCGGGAATTCAGATAACTGACAATCGATGTTTCAATATAGACTTTTTGCTTTTCCATACGGTCATCATAATACACTTTTTGCTTTCTTGATACAATTTCTCTATTTCAGCTTTTTTATCTGACAGCGAACGTGCTGCGGCTATGTAACTTTTTTGCTGGTTCCCAAACTCCAGTTTGGGTACCCATTGAGCTGAAGCTCCTGCTTCTTTCCTTTATTGAAATCTACAGGGTGAGTCACCTGTCCCTGTGTGGCAGCTGGAGCTTTCGGGTGTACGTTCCCAAACTGGAGTTTGGGAACCAGCAAATAGCAGCTTCTTTTTACTTTTGGGCCTTGAGCTTTCAGCTTCTATCTATTTTCGAATAAAAATCAATGAAATTCAGTTAAAGTAACTACTCTCCCCCCTCACGGAAAGTCGCTTTTCACACAACCATTTTTTCTTGATAAGTATCTGCTCACAGGGTGCTGCATATGCAAGGCGGAGGGGGCGAAGGCGTACTCCCTGTACTTCGAGTCCCTGACAACGTAGCAGATGCGGTGCCCTGTGAGCAGATACCAGTTAAAAATTCTTGGTCTTCCACATCTCCCTTGTGAACCGCTCCACCCTGTTTCTGCCATTTTCCTTCGCATTATACAGTGCCACGTCTGCATATTTTATGGCTTCCCAGATGGTATCGGTATCTGCAGGAAATTCGCTGATCCCCACACTGATAGTCTTGCTGAATTCAGTTGCAGGGAAATGAAAGACAAACTGCTCCACGGCTGCTCTTATCCTTTCCGCAACTCTTTCGGCAAATCCTGATTCACAGTCCACCAGCAGGATAAGAAATTCCTCTCCGCCAAAACGGATGGCAAGGTCAGATTCCCTGGCATGTTTTTTAATAATCCCTGCAAGCTGCCTCAGCACCATATCTCCGATGTCATGACCATACTGATCATTTACCTGCTTGAAATAATCCAGGTCACACATGAGGATTCCAAGAGACGTGCCGGTCCGTTTGGCCCGTGCCACAATGGGATTAAGATTCATCTCCAGATAACGCCTGTTAAAAAGCCCTGTCATTGGGTCCCTGGTTGCATTTTCCGTAAGTGTCTGTGCCAGCAGTTTTGCCTTGATGACAGGCATTGCCTCCATGAGGTAGAACTTGGCCTCCATGACCGCATTCTTAAAGGCCTCTTCCCGTTCGGGGTTGTTCACAAAAGGAAAGATAAACTGGATCACTCCAAGTATCTCTCCGCCTACGTTCATGGGGATACAGGCATGAGTAAGTGCGTCAGGCCATGAAAAAACCGGGCATATACCTTCATCCTTGAACG
>WFRQ01000338.1 GCA_015486425.1 Deltaproteobacteria bacterium
GGGACAGAAATTCTGACAATGCTTCCTGTTTTGGAATAAATATGGTGGCTACCGTGGATGCGCTTCAGCTCCCATCCTCGCCTTTCCAGAAGCTTACAAAATCTCTTGCCGTTGACGGCCTTCAAAGGGCAATCTCCATAACCTGATCTGCCGGAGTTACAGGGATGTCCTGTACATCAACCATTAAACAGCCCTGAGCTGCCTCATGGATATTTTCAAGAAGCTCCTCCATAGTTTCACCCTGGCTTACACAGCCTGGTATTGCTGGAACCTCTGCCCAGAAGCCACCTTCTTCTGCCTTGTGAATAATTATTTTAAGCTTCATGCTATCTCCTTCTATCTCATAGATATTACAGACCCCTTACGTTCAATCCCTGAAATCCGATCTATTTCGCGGCCCAGCTTTTCAAGTGCTGTGCGTTTCTCTCGCGAGTGCCTTTTTCGTTTTGAATTATACAGGATAAAACAAAATCACCTTGGGATAAAATTATTTTCCCTGAAAACTCCATAAAACTATGTAAAATGGAGCTATGTATTCCCGAATTATACAATTCTCTGCTGAAAAAAGCTTTTTCCTGTTCGAGCCAAGGGCAAGACAACGTGGCTGCGGCAACTGTTCCCGGAAGCAGTGTATATAGGTCTGTTAAAATCAGATGTGCATACCATGCTGCTATCTGCACCGGAACGGCTTGCCCGGATGATTCCGCCTGACTGCCAATCTTCAACTGTCCTTCAGGGTCTGACATACGTGGGTTACATATCCAACGCCTGCTTCTGCATAGACATTATAAACTGAATCAACGCCAGCCTTCTTCAGTTCTGCTGCCTCATCATCAAATACCGCCAGGGCGGTGATTTTCCCTGAGTATGAAAGTTCTTTCAACTGTTTTACTGCAAACAGACTGGCAGAAAGGGTTGGAATGGCAAGCATCACAAGCTTGATACTTCCAAGCCTTACCCTGCGCCAGAATTCCTGATCTGACACATCAGCATGAATTACCTTGCGACCGCTTTCCTCAAGCTCCTGAACGCGCTTACCATCGTGATCTATGCCCACAACCTTTTCATCTCCATACCTCTCGCGCATGGAATCATAGGCAACCGTGCCTATCCGCCCCATGCCAAGCACAAGGAAACATGCCTCTCCGAGATATATTCCTGCCCTCTGCCTTACCCTGATATTTTCAAAGCCTCTGAGAAAAGGTGCAAAACGCTGGTACAGTATGCCGGAATTAAAGTTCAGGGGAGAGGCAAGGATAAAGGAAAATGTAAGGGCAAGAGAAATGGTCACAAGCCAGTCACTGGTGAGCCAACCCTTCTGTGCCGCAATAGCTGCCACTATAAGGCCGAACTCTGAATAGTTGGAAAGGCTGAGGGTTGAAAGAAACGAGGTCCTTGCTCGCAGGTTGAAACGGGTAAATATGGCAAAATACAACCCGGATTTTACAAACAGCACTGCTACTAATCCTGCTGCAATGAGAAAATGGGAAAAATCAGGAAGGGCCACAAGCCCTATCTGAAAGAAAAAGCCCACAAGGAACATATCCTTGAAACTGTAAAGTGCTTTTGCAAGCTCCGAAGACCGGGGATGCGATCCCACCAGTATGCCCATGACAAGAGCGCCAAGATCAGCCTTCATGCCCAGCAGATGAAAAACAGTTGCTCCCATAACAATTGCGGTAAAAAAACCTGCCAGGGTCAGCATCTCTCCATGCCCTGCCCTCTCGATAAAGAACATGAGCACAGGACGAATGGCAAAAAGAAACAGGGGCAGGCCCAGCGCCCACAAAGACGGGAACTGTCCCTTTGAAAGGGTAATAAAAATTACAGCCAGAATATCCTGCATTATCAGGACACCCACTGCCAGGTTGGCATGCTGAGAATTAAGCTCACCCTTGTCCTCAAGTATCTTGATGGCAAAAATGGTGCTTGAAAAACTGAGTGCAAACCCTGCAAGGGCAGCCTGATACATGTCGAGCCCGGCAAATGCCGCAAGCCCCATGGAGCCTGCAAGCATAATTACCATACCGAAAAACAGGACTGACAGCATCAGATGTATGGTGGTGCCTGCCCATATTGCAGGCTTGGCAAGGCTTCGAAGATCAAGCTTGAGCCCGACTGTAAAGAGCAGGAGCATAACGCCCATATCAGAAATGGAATCAAGCGCAAGGCTGCCGTCAGTTATCCCCATGTAGTTGAGGGTGAAGCCTGCGGCAAGAAAACCTATCATGGGAGGGAGCCCAATCTGCCTGACTGCAAAGCCAAAGAGAAAGGCCGCGCCTATCCAGATTATATTTACAAATACCGGACTGTATAAGAACTCCATAAAAATTCTCCTCAAAGGCTCATGCTAAATTTACGATTTGCACCACCCAGCCTGTGCAACAACCCGTATCATGAAAAGTGCAAGAGAAAACGCAATATTCAATTCAGGTCAATGTATTTTAACGGTAACCCCATGCACGGACAGGCACAAGGAATTATGAAAATGTGCTTTCGTTGCTTATCAAATTGTTCGCTCAAGGAAGCAGGAAAGATAGAGCTTTTAATTTATAGTTCCCAGGCTGGAGTTTGGGAATAAGGGGCTGTCCAAAAATAACTTACCGATTTCGCATCTCATCTTCAGGCCATCCTGAGCTGAACTTCAATCACAAAATCCTGAGGCGTAGCCCGGCCACGCCTGCGGTTTTGCCGGGTCAGTTCAACTCAGCCTGACATAGATCTGAGCGCGCTATCATCCAACTTATTTTTGGACAACCCCTAAGCAAAACATATCTTTTGCTTTCAGTCTTGAGCTTTCAGCTTCGAGCTATTTTCAAAAGATTACAC
>WFRQ01000339.1 GCA_015486425.1 Deltaproteobacteria bacterium
GGCTCAAAAAATGTTGCTCAACAGCAAACATGGCTTTGGCAGATATTTCTTCTGTAATATATAAAATTCTGGAATTCCATGCGTGGAGAGCTTGACGGAAACTGTTCAATTCTTTTTTGTTTCTCATGCCTTGAACGAGTTCCATGTATGTGACAACAGAAATTGAAAAGTTTTCGAGGTTCTCTATAGTTTTATATGCCCTTTCATTTCCGCGCAAATACCAGATAAGTACGTCTGTATCGACTAAGACCATTAAAAACGTCCTTTTCTTAGATTCCTGACATACTCATCTACGCTATAAGACTGGTCGTGATCCTTCCACATCCCGAATACCTGATGTTGCGAATCTCTGCTTTCTTTCTCCTCGAAGGGGACCAGTTTAGCACACGGTTTACCGCGAAAGGTGATAACAACCTCCTCTCCACGGTTCACAGTTTCGATCAATTCCCTGGAGTGAAATCTTAAATCTTTGGCCGTTGCTTTCATGGTGCCCTCACTATAAGTTTATATTTCCAAGTGTAAACTTTGCCACCAAAGATGTCAAACCAGGAATTTGTTCTGTTCAGCGAACGCCCGCATTTAGGGCAGTTGAAGCGTAGCATAAGCTGTTCCAGCCACTGGCCGACAACATGAGTCTGGCAGGTATTTTCAAGCTCAGAAAGAGTGATTCAGGTAACAGTTTTCAGGGGTATCTACTCACAGGGTACCGCATCTGCTACGTTGTCGGGGACTCGAAGTACAGGGAGTACGCCTTCGCCCCCTCCGCCTTGCATATGCAGCACCCTGTGAGCAGATACGTTGCTTGAAAAGCGCCTTTCCGTTATTCCTCTTGGAGGAGGGTGAGTAGTTACTTTCAGGGTTGATGCTCAAACGGGAGTTCGGGTATCAGCAATACCGAAGCATACGAAGAACATTGAAGGTGCGCGGTGCGCACCCCCACATGCTAAAATTGGAAAGCGGGAAATTATTTTTGAACAGCCCCTTACTCACTTATTACATCATCAAGGGCCTTCTGAAATTCTTCATCAACCGCTACTGTTTCAATAACATCGCTGTCAAGCACTGTGACCTCTTCAACATCAACCGCCGCATCAGCAGAAAGATCATCTGAAACAAGATCAGAGACATCTATATCCGCGAGGTCCACAGACGAGGCGTCGGGTTCAGGGGTGAAAAAACCGGTTTCCGGCTCAGCAGCAGCCTCACCTGCATCAGGAACCTCAAACCAGCTCTCTCCGACTGCAGGCATGAGAAACGGACCAAGCGCAGCGGCGATTTCACCAAGGTCCTTTCCACATTTTTCACAGTTATTTACGTAATCATAAGAAATAAACCCACACTTGGAACAACGCATAAATTTCCTCCTTGAACTTTATCACCCGATTTGAAAGGGTATCATCCTGGATAAGGAGTTACATCTGTTATAGTCTTCAAATTTTGAAACCCTTGGAAATTGCCGTATTTGCCGCATATTATTTGCCATCGGAATCCCCATTCAGCCGGCTGTCACAGGAATTCCTCTTTCGTGGATATGCAGCAAATCCCACAATCGCTCAATCCAGGTGGTAATTATTTGAAATACAGTGATATCTGGTTTATTGTCTTGCATGCTCACAGGGGCAGGCAGATCTGGCCGCTGCTCCCTGACATGACACATAACCCGGACATCCTGACTTACATATAAACAGCGGATCAAAAATGAAACCTGTCATAACCAAACTGATACTGTTTTTACTTATCGGCATAATGCCTCTGCAACTTGCGTCCTGTTCTTCCCCTCAGAAATATCTGCCAGTTGACTCCTCTCTTCTGCAGAAAAACATGAGCAGTGATGAAGTGGAAAAACTTGTAGGCGTTCCAGACGCAGTGACTGTTAATGAGGCTGGCGACCAGGAGTGGTTCTATTATAACGAACATACTCACTTCTGGCAGAAAATTCCCCTGATTGGCAGATATCTTGGTTCACGTGAAGTTGAAACCCTGATGATTACCATGCAGGACGGGAAAGTTCTGAAATGGGTTTATTATGTCGAAAGACTATAGACAGGAATCAGACGCATACCGCATCGCGCGGGCAAGGATGGTTGAAACCCAACTCATCCCGAGGGGTATCCACGACCGGCGTGTGCTTGAGGCAATGAACAGGGTGCCGAGGCACCTGTTTGTTGATGACGCCCTGAAAAGCCAGGCGTACAGCGATCATCCTCTGCCAATAAGCGAGGGGCAGACCATCTCACAGCCCTATATAGTGGCCCTGATGACCCAGGAACTTGGCCTGAAAGGCCATGAAAAGGCGCTTGAAATAGGAACAGGCTCCGGTTACCAGGCTGCCATTCTATCAGAGACAGCAGGCAGGGTCTTCAGCGTGGAGAGGAAAAGCAGCCTGCTTGCCAGGGCACGCAATCTGTTTGACAGGCTGGGGTACAGAAACATCCTTATGAAACTTGATGACGGCACCCA
>WFRQ01000340.1 GCA_015486425.1 Deltaproteobacteria bacterium
AGGCTTGCAGGCGCGGTTGAGGCCCTTTCCGAGCATCCGCTGGCAGAGGCTGTGGCAGCAGGGGCGCTGAAGGCAGGCGCGGAGTTTCCAAAGGTCAGCGAGTTCAAATCATTCCCCGGCAGGGGGGTAACCGCAAGGGCCGGTGAGTATAAGGTGGCAGTTGGAACAAAGGTGTTCATAGAGGAGTCCGGCATCGATACCGCAGCCTTTGAAGATGCGGCTGACAGGCTCTCCTCCCAGGGCAAGACAGTGATATGGGTGGCTGTGGATGGCAGGGCCATGGGTGTCATGGCACTTGCTGACAGTGTAAGAAAAGAGGCCACGCAGGCAGTATCAAGGCTGAAGGAAATGGGTATCAGGGTTATGATGCTTACTGGGGACAATGCCGCCACTGCCGGTGCTGTTGCTGAAAGGCTTGGTCTTGACGGCTTTGAAGCACAGGTGCTTCCAGCCGAGAAGGCCAGTCATATAAAGAGGCTGCAGGAGCAGGGGCGGCGCGTCGCCATGGTGGGAGACGGTGTGAATGATGCACCGGCGCTTGTTCAGGCAGACGTGGGAATTGCAATGGGAACAGGCACTGATATAGCCATGGATGCGGCAGATATAGGACTTATGCGCGAAGACCTCATGGCGGTACCGCAGGCCCTGGAGCTTGTGAGGGCAACTCTCAGGATTATCAAGCAGAATCTTTTCTGGGCCTTTGCCTACAATACCCTGGCAATTCCAGTGGCAGCAGGCGTGCTCTATCCCATTTGGGGAATCAGGCTCTCGCCTGTTTTTGCAGCAGCGGCAATGGCAATGAGTTCCGTGACCGTGGTCTCCAATGCGCTCAGGCTCAGGTACATGGACAGGTGATATGGGTGTGCAAGCAACCCAATCTCACTTGAATAGTTCAATCCAGTTCATACAGCAAATAGCTCAATGTTAGTCATCTAATAATAAAAACTGGACATCAGGGCCTGTATTCTCTATTCTATATTTTAACCTTTGATATAAATGTTCAGCGGGGAGCATTCCCCGTTTGTCCCAATATCATAACGTACTTCGGCTGTGTAACTTTTTGAGACTGGTTCTGAAACTGTCATGAGGTCTGTCGAACGTTCCATGCAGGTTTTCTCGCAGAACAAGTCTCAAAAAGCCACACAGCCTCCGCAATAATAGAAAAGGCGGGACAAACGGGGAATGCTCCTGTTCAGCGGTTGTTCTCATAAACTTTCCTGCTGTCTGGCGCATGCGCTGCGTTACACCGTACAAAATGGTAACCAGAGGATATGACGAAAATGAACCGTAAGGTGGTTTTTACCCTTCTGGGGCTCGTTTCCGGCGCACTGATAGTTCATCCTTACATAATGCTGGTGTATCACTTTACTGCCCCTGGGGTAAGAGAGGCCGGAGGTTCGTTTGGACAGGACATTGCCAGTGCGTTCACCAGTATATTCTCTTCTGATATGCTCCCCATGACCCTCTCATTTTCCTTTTTCTGCGGGGTCATAGGTTTTCTCTCAGCCGTCCTGCTTGAGCGGAACCGCAGGCTTGAAGAGATGAAATTTCAGGCGCGTCAGCATGAGGCAGTGCGCCGCTCCCTTCAGAAACTTGTGTCAGTCATCTCTCACTTTGTCATCAACTCATCCCTGATAGTTGGATATAACATCAGGCAGATAAAAAAGAGTATGTGCTCATGCAGCTTGCCGCAGCACGGCACAGTCAAGGGGCCTGCACCGCCTGAGGGCATGGAATATCTGTTTGACTCCATACTTAAACAGGAAGAGAAAAATCAGGAGGTCCTGAAACTTGTGGGAGAAAGCGGCTGGCTTGAAACACTGGAAAGCTCAGATACCTCTGTGCAGCGTATTGTGGAACTCACAAAACAGATTGAGGAAAGGATATCCCGGCAGTCCCATGAGGAAAAAGATAAAGAAAAACAGGCCTGACACAAAGGGGGCAACGGCCTTTATGAATCTCCTTTGGAGTGAGACTCCGAGCGCCCTGTACATGCTGCTTGTTGTTGTGATAACCACCGGCCTTATGGCAGGAGTATGCAGCGCCGATTCCAGCTCCCGGACTTCCCTGAGTTCAGGGGCTTCAGATAACCCCGTCACAACTGTTCAGGCTTCGGACAGGCGGCTCCTCGGGCTTGACGAGGCCGTGTCGTTTGCCATTGCGCATAATCCTGACATAAAGGCCATGCTCCAGCAAAGCAGTGCTGCCAGTAATATTCCGCCGCAGGCAGGCAGTCTTCCAGACCCGGTATTCAGCTTTAATGCCCTTAACCTTCCGGTTGATACCTTTGATCTTGACCAGGAGGCCATGACCCAGATGCAGTTCAAACTCACCCAGGCCATTCCTTTTCCCGGCAAGCTGTCCCTGAAAGAGGCAGCAGCTCAGAAAGAGGCACGGGCCGCGGGTTTCCAGGTTGACGAGCTGAGACTCAGGGTGGCTGGCCAGGTTGAGCAGGTGTGGTGGGAAATTTTCTATATTGAGAAGGCTCTTGATATTGTGGAGCGGAACATCAGGCTCATGCAGTCCCTGGTTGAGACGGCAATGGCGCGTTATGACACTGGAAAGGGACTTCAGCAGGATGTGCTGCTTGCCCAGGTGGAGATGTCAAATCTTTACAATACGCAGGCAGGGTTAACAGGAAGGCTTGGTTCGGCAAAGGCCGCGCTGCTGCGTCTCATGGGCAGCCAGGATGATAACACTGAGCAGTATTATGACTTCAGGGTCAGTGCGGACAGCGCGGAGTTTATGAAGCCCGGTGATACGGCGGATAAGGCCATCCCATCCCTTGACAGCAGGGAGCTTTTGAATATCGCACGGGAAAATCGCCCTGTGCTCAAGGCGCTTCAGCAGAGAATAGATGCCGCAGAGGCCAGGGTGGAGCTTTCGGAAAAGGGATACTTCCCTGACTTCACTCTTGGCGCATCCTACGGCATCAGGCAGGACAGCCCCATGGGCCAGGATCGGCCTGACTTTGCCTCCTTTATGATTTCAATGAATATACCTGTGTGGGCAGGGTCAAAGC
>WFRQ01000341.1 GCA_015486425.1 Deltaproteobacteria bacterium
TCTCCAAGCTCCATGCCAAGCTCCTGGGCCTTTAAAAGACGACGCATTATCTTGCCGCTCCTGGTCTTTGGAAGCTTGTCAACAAACTCTACCTCACCTGGCGTTGCAATAGGCCCAACCTCATGACGGACATGGCGGACAATGGTCTTCCTCAGTCCATCTGAAGGCTCCTTTCCGGCAATCAGCACAACATAGACCTTGATGGTCTCGCCCTTTATCTCATCTGGAAGGCCTATTGCCGCTGCCTCTGCAACTGCCGGATGACTGACCAGGGCGTTTTCCACATCTGCCGTGCCTATCCTGTGCCCAGCCACATTGAGCACATCGTCCGAACGGCCAAGCACTGAAAAATATCCGTCCTCATCGCATACAGCCACATCTCCTGTAAAATAACAGCCAGGAATTACATTCCAGACCTCTTCATACTTTTCAGGATTTCCATAAATGGTACGCATCATGTACGGAAGGGGCTGACGGATAACAAGGTTACCGCCCTTGCCTGCCTCAACCGGGTTACCATCGCTGTCAACCACATCTGCAACTACTCCCGGCATGGGCTTTCCACATCTGCCTGGCTTTGTGGGCATTGAGGGCATGGTGCCGAGCATGGGAGAGGCCACCTCTGTCTGCCAGAAGTTATCAACACAGTGGCCGTTATTCTCAAGGATTACCTGCTGAGCAAAGTTCCATGCCTCCGGATTGAGTGGTTCTCCGGCACAGGCAAGTACCCTTAGAGTTGACCGGTCAAACTTGTCGATATGTTCCTTTCCGAACCTCATGAACATTCTGAGAGCAGTGGGGGCAGTGAACATCACCGATACACCATACTTCTGCACCTTTTCCCACACAACGCCCTGATGAGGATAGTCAGGAGCCCCTTCACGAATCAGAACAGTAGCGCCTGCGCAGAGTGGCCCGTACACTATGTATGAATGGCCAACTATCCAGCCTATGTCAGAGGTGGACCAGTAAACATCCCTGTCCTTTACATCAAAAAATGCCTTTGTCAGGTAATAGGTGCCCACCATATAACCGCCATGAACGTGCATTACTCCCTTTGGCTTGCCGGTGGTGCCGGACGTATAGAGAATAAACAGGGGATCCTCAGCATCCATTACCTCTGCATCACACCTGTTGGACTGGGCATTAAGAAGCTCCCAGAAATCTTCCTCTCCCTCATTAAGCTCAATGGCAGGCTCCTGACGTCTGAGCACTATGACATTATCAACAAAATCTATATCCTTCAGGGCATCATCAACCGTGGCCTTGAGCCTAACCACCTTTCCGCGCCTGTACCCCACATCAGCACATATCACAGTGACTGCCCTGGAATCCTCGATCCTGGTTTTGAGTGCCCCTGCACCCATGCCTGCATATACCACAGAGTGCACAGCGCCAATCCTCGCGCAAGCAAGCATGGCAATGGCACCCTCAATGGTAAGCGGCATGTAGATCACCACCCGATCGCCCTTTTTAACACCCCTTTCCTTAAGGGCATTGGCAAACTGGTTCACCCTGTCCCGAAGCTGTCCGTAAGTGGCAACCTGCTCCTCGCCCTCTTCCGACAGCCATATCATTGCCACCTTGTTTCTGCGCCATGAATCAGCATGGCGGTCAAGGGCATTAATGGTGATATTGGTCTTTCCGCCAACGAACCAGCGATGGTTTGGAAGGTCTATCTCCCTTACCCTGGTCCACGGCTCAATCCATTCAAGTTCCTGTGCTATCTGGCCCCAGAACCCCTCGGGATCACGTATGGAATAGGCATAAACAGAGTCATAATCCTTTATGAATGCCTCCTGCTTCACCCTTTCAGGTGGTTCAATCTTTTCACTTATCCTGGTCAGAGCCTGAATCTGCTCATCAAAACCGCTCATTATTTCTCTCCTCTCCTGTGGTGATAGAACTATGCTGCACTACTTCATACCCAAATTGAGCGTTTCAAAATGTGGGAAATCATTTTTATAAAGACATTAAAAGTAGTTACATCGATTATAATGTTCCAATTTTAAAACCCTTTGCTCGTTCCCAAACTCCAGGCTGGGAACGCATACCCGGAAGCTCCAGCTTCCAGACAAGGGCAGGTAATGCCGCACAGCCGGTATTAAAAGGAATGAAGCAGGAGCTTCTGTCAATTGGATACCCAAACTGGAGTTTGGGCACCAGCACGAATCCTTCGGGATTGCCGTCTTCACCGCATCTCCTTTGTCAATGGCTGTGTTGACAAACTTATCCTGATTTGGAGAAATTTAAAAGACCTCTTCCTTTACTCTTGAAAGGCATTCATTGAATATCCGGTACTGTGCCTCCCTTGACTCCTGAACCTTGGCAAGTATTTCAGGCAGCACTGCTATATCCAGCGGACTCAGAGTGGCTTCAACCCCCATTGAAAACGCCTGCATTGTATCATACCGGTTGCCGTTCATGGAAA
>WFRQ01000342.1 GCA_015486425.1 Deltaproteobacteria bacterium
GACAGAATTCAACGCAGAGCCCACACTGGATACAGACATGGATATCCCCGGCCCTGTCCTGGCCTATGGCGCCAACAGGACAGGCTTCCACACAATCCCCGCACTGAATGCACAGACTTTTTTTCACCTTTATCCCTCCGCCCTTTCTCTGCTGAAGGCAGCCGGTGGGACAGGCAGGCACACATGAAGCAGGATCACATGCGAGACATCGGATGGCTATAAAGCCCGAAGACAGCCCGCCGCTGCTTCTTACACGTATTCCACTGTATTCCCAGGATAAACGCTTGTGGACAAGGCGGGCGCAGGCAAGGGAACAGGAATGGCAGCCGATGCATCGCTCCATGCGCGGCGCTGTTAAAATTTTCATCTCAACCTCCTTGAGCTGCAATTGGCAGACGAGAAATTGTGGTTTAACGGACAGGTGGCAAATACGCCAATCACAGTTAACCTAATTTGAACGATTGTTCGGCTTTGCTGCATATCCGCGAAAGAGGAATTCCCATTATAGTGTGCGCTACATGGGGATTCCAATGACAAAGGAGATGCGGTGAAGATGGCAATCCTAAGGATTAATTTTGATAATACCTGAACTTTCATGTTACACAGCAGAGCAATGCAATATGAAAGTCGGACAAAAATTACTGGATTGAGCGATCGTCGGATTTGCTGCGTATCCGAGCAATCGCTCAAATCCAGTTGCAAATTTTAAAACGGTCAGATGAGAAATAAACTGCTTTCATGGCATCTGCTCACAGGGTACCGCATCTACGGCGCTGCCTGACACTTGAAGTAGACGATTGAAGTACTTGTTGTACGTCTGCGCGTCCTCCGCCTTGTATCTTCAGCACTCTGTAAGCAGATACATGAGAATTTGCACGGTCTTATTGAGAAGTTACCTTTTATCAGGTTATTTCACATCAGTTATAGTCATACCGCCAGGAGCAAGAGTGAATTTCAGCCCCTTCTGTACAGACTTGAGTTTAAGCACAACACCCTTGTCATTTTTCATGGCACTTGCGGCACCGCCAGCAATGAACGTGGCGCCTGTCTGACCGGAAACGTATGTGCCTTCAAGGTCCTTTGCCTCAACAAGGTGATACACCTCACCTGTGGCCTCAATAGTTGAGATACCCACATCAATGATGCTCAGGCCCTTAATCTTGAATGTATGCTTTGTACCGTCATACATGGTCATGGTCCCATGACCCCATTCATAGCCGATACCAGCAGCAACAGATGTGCTCTTAATACTGATTGTTCCTGAAACCTTGGGGGCGGGCTCAACCTGTATGGCGTAAAGAGTAGTATAGGTTGCATCCACCCTGTCACCCTTTTTAACCTTTTCCAGGTCCACTGCCTTTGAAACCTTGAGAATTACAGTATGTTCCGGACCTTTAATGGTTATGGTACGCTCTTCCTTATTAATATCCTCTACCGTGCCCACTGCATGAACAGTATGCTGTATGGCGACACCTGGTTTGTCACCTTCTGCCGCACGCTGAACTGCAATAACGTCCTTCCTGGCGGGCTGCTGGCCATCTGCAGGTTTTATATCAAATACAAGCCCTGCAAAATATCCCACGAGGACAATGTCGCCGCGCTTAAGCTGGTCAAAATTGCGCACCTCGGGCCCTGCGGTGTAAGTAAATTCCTTATCACCGTCTTTCAATGTGATTTCACGGGTTTCAGGAGAAATTGCCGTAATTACAGCAACAGCAACATCTGCTGTTGATACGCCTGCCACTTCGTCACTCTCTTTTGCCAGAGTAGTGGAGCAGGAGAGAAGCAAGACGGCAAACACCGCCAGTAATGTGGTAAAAATGGTTGATTTCCTTGAATTTGTTTTCATTTTTTCTCCTTAAATTGACTTTACAGATTAATATTCTGAGTTGAGCGATTGTCGGACTTGCCGCCAATCTGCTGAAGATGGATTCCTGCTACCTAATTTTTTAAAATTAACTGACTTGGCATACAGGGCACAACGAACCGTAAAAATGCGAATTTGCTATTTGCGGATGTGATTAACGACATGGATAACTTATTATGAACATACTGCGGAGATGACGACCTCAAAACCAAACAAGATTAGCGTAGTCTCTTTTATCTTAATATACAACCCTATTTATTATAAATAATTTCACATGCGTTTGAAAAATAAAAATTGCAGTGGCATCCCCATATCCATGTGCTTGTTGCAGATGGCCTGTTTCAAAAAAACGGCGTCTTTTATGTTATGCCGAGAAAGGATATCAAGCCACTCAAGGAATTATTCAGGGCCGGTTGCTGAAAAGCAACTTCTTATCACCTACTACGTATAATTCGCCTGTTCCATTCCTTTTGTGGACATGGCGCTTACTTTTGTCAAGAAATTACACCGTTCAAGACCAAGGGCATGCGCAACTACCACGCAGTTGTTACATGAGGATAATCTATAATTTTTCTATCTGCGGTTAAAAGGGTTAAGTTGTGAATTCTTGCCGTGGCTGCGATTATACGATCAGCAGGATCCTGGTGAAATGAGTCAGGCAGAGAGTAGGCCTCTTGAATTATCGCCAGGTTGATATCTTTGAGTTGCCAGTTATTGATATCGAGGTAGTGGTTGAACCAGGTTTTCCAGTGTTGGTTAAGCGTAATGCGTTTACTGTCAGAGAGACAAGCTATCTCGGCACAACTAATGGGAGAGACATACACAACGGTATCATCTCTTTGAAGTATGTCGACAGCCACAGGGGACAACGAAGACGGGGAAGATATGGCCCAGATAATACAACAAGTGTCCAGGAGAGCCTTCACAGTTCACCTTGCAGCATGTTCCAGTCATTCAGGAAGAATGATGGTTCTGTAAGATCTGTATGAATGGCAACACTTCCCTTACCACATCCCAGTTGTGTTTTATTAATGTGCCTGGTTCTTTGTTTGGAAGGAACCATTATAGCCAAGGGAACATTTCGTCGGCAAATCTCGACTTTTCCTCCCTGCTCCACTATTGAAAGATATTTCCCCATGTGGTTTTTAAATTCTGCAATATTTGTTGATTTCATGTACACATACTAGGACATGAAGTTGGCCAAGTCAAGTGTCGAATAAAGTCAAGAAGGTAACTGCTCTCCCTCCAGCAGAATGAAATCCCATAACAGAAAATCCATCTGCTTTACCGGGAAAATAGCTCAAAGCTGAAAGCTCAAGGCTCAAAATAAAAGAAGCTCTAATTTGGTGGTTCCCAAACTCCAGTTTGGAACCTCAGCGCGCCATCATCCAACTTATTTTTGGACAGCCCCTAAGCATTGCAAAACTTGAAAATTGCGGCCAGGCATGGCTGATATTATCCACCTGCCACATTAAATATTAGAGGAAGGGTCACGAATGACACCAGTATCCCGATCCCTACCATTGATGCAGTAAGCCTTGGCTCCAGCCCTGCAATAGATGCCAGGGCGCCTGCTGTCACCATCGGGGGCATTGCAGTCTCAAGTATTGATACCTGTGTCACAAAACCGGATATTCCAAGCATTGCACAGCACAGTATCATTATCATGGGAGTGCAGAGGAGCCTTATAAAAAGCCCTGTAACCAGCGGCAGTGTCTCTGAACGGGGAAGCACAATTTCCATGGCAAAGCCTATTGCAACCAGTACAACAGGCACAAGGGATGCGGCTGTCATATCAAAGAGTGACTTCATCCACGATGGATATATGCCAGGTGGCACGCAAAGTGCAATGCACAGGGCGATAAATGGTGGAAAGGTGAGGATTTTTCTTATAATGCCTCTTAAAGTAACCCTGCTTGTACTGCCGTAGAGCGCAAGCACCAGGGCGCCATAAGTGGAAAGCGCCATGAAGGAGCCAAACTGATCATATATCAGGGCATGTGGGATTGCCTGCGGGCCAAAAAAACGCTCCACCATGGGTATGCCGAGGAACGAGGTATTACCGAGAGGAACCATCAGAAGCAAGGCCCCCTTTACACTGTCAGTCCATTTCAGCAGCCATGAAAGCCCAAGCACAAACAGGGCAGATGTGGCTA
>WFRQ01000343.1 GCA_015486425.1 Deltaproteobacteria bacterium
GTGGGGTTTGTGACAGTTTCCCTGATGTGGCCTCTGATTCGCAGGAAAAGAAAACGCAGGCGTGACCACCTTTATTAAGGGATAGCCCCTAAGGCTCCTGAGCAAAGTACGCCATCTGGTTTTTCATGGCCTTTTTAAGTTCCGCCATATCTTTCCTGTCTGGCTGATCAATGAATTCAACTCCCATCTTGAAGGCCACCAGGTCTTCATGGTCATAGCTGTTCATCCAGACAGGCCGTGCCTTAAGAATAATTTCCTTTCCATTCTCTGTAACTATCGGTTTCAGTGAGCTTACCGAGTTAGTATCAGAGGCTCCCGGACTGGACTGGCTTACCGCTATTTCAAGCAGGTGTTCACGGTTCTCCTGTACTGAAAAACAGATGTGATACGTTCCATCCATGACCCTGGTCAGAAAAAGACTTGCACCGTGACGCGACAGATCAATGATTCTGCCTGACCATGGCCCCGCCACGTGCTTTCCCTTTAAGTCCACAGCATCAACAGTGACCGGGAGCAGGGCGATATAGCGCTTTGAGCGTCTTGACTCGGTAAAAAGCAATTTTTTCCTCCAAGGTTTCTCCGGTTATTTTTTCATATTAACGGCAAAGCGGCCTGCTTCCTTGAATTGGCAATATTTGTGATGCATTATTTCATGGCATCTCTTCTGCCATGTGGCTTCCCCCACAGCCTGCTGCAGGGGAAATCCCTCTTTCGCGCATATGTGGCAAATCCGAACAATTGCTCAATTGGCAATAGTACCTGTTCAGCGTAAAAGAATGGTCTCGTTTTGTCAGGCACAAAAAACTTTACACATACGATTATTACATCTTGACTATTTAAGTATCTCTTAATTCAGCAGAACAGTCAAGAAGTATGAGCAAAGGGCCTGTGATGGGGAGCGTTCCCCGTTTGCCCCAAAATCAGAACATGCTGCGGCTATGTAACTTTTTGAGACTGGTTCTGAAACTGTTATGAGGCCTTCCGGTAACTTCTCAATAAGTGGTGACGGGTTGCTGTATTTTACTTTATGGATTCCGGATAGCACAAAGCTCACCAACTGGGAATTAGCGAAGCGGTTTCCCAGTTAGGTGAAGCGACATTGTCCAAATTCTTTTTTCTTTTGAACCACGGATGGACACTGATAAACACTGATTTTTCCCGAGGAATCCCATCTTATATATCTGTGTCAATCCGTGTTCATCCGTGGTTTCTCTGCTATCGGGACAAACAGGGAATGCTCCCCTGTGATGAAACCGCGCCAACGGTCTGCCATGTAGTGGACTATACCCCGGGCTGGCCATAGTGGTCATTTCCCCTGGTGTCATTAATGACTATTGCCGGGAAATCATGTACCTCCATGCAGTACAGGGCCTCAGGGCCAAGCTCAGGAAATGCGGCCACCCGGCAGGTTTTGATGCGTTCAGACAGGTATGCCCCTGCGCCACCGATTGTGGCAAAATAAACTGCTCCATGCTCCTTCAGGGATTTGCGAACTGTCTCGGAGCGTTTCCCTTTGCCCATAAGTCCAAGCACACCCTGATCAAGAATGGCCGGTGTGTATGCATCCATGCGGTAACTGGTGGTGGGGCCCGCAGAGCCTATGGCCCTGCCCTCAGGCGCAGGGGAGGGCCCAACGTAATATATGAGCTGTGAGGAGAGGTCAACAGGAAGGGGCTTGCCTGCATCAAGAAGCTCCACAAGTTTTCTGTGGGTCTGGTCACGCCCTGTATAGAGTGTTCCGGAAAGGAGTACCCACTCTCCTGCCTGCAGCTCTGACACTATGCCTCTGTCAAGAGGAAGAGAGAGCCTGCGGGGGGTAACAGGCATTTCAGGGGCCTGTTCAGCAGTAATATGATCCCCACCGGAGGCTGTTCCTGTCCGCCATTCATTGTTTTCAAACACGGCTGTAGCATACCTTGCGGCATGGCACTGAACATTTATGGCAACCGGCAGGCTGGCAATATGACATGGATACACTTCTGCATGTACTGCAAGCGCTGTTGTCCTTCCGCCAAGCCCCATGGGGCCTATTCCGGTTTCTGTGAGTCTGCGTGTTATTTCTCTTTCAATCTCAGCGACATCTTCACGTTCATGTGCAGCGCCAACAGGGCGCAGGAGAGCCTTCTTTGAAATAAGGGCTGCCTTTTCCATGGTGCCGCCTATCCCAACGCCTATGATGCCTGGCGGGCACGGGTTTGGCCCTGCGCTTTTAACCTGCTCCACTACGGCGTTGATTA
>WFRQ01000344.1 GCA_015486425.1 Deltaproteobacteria bacterium
ACACAGAAGATACTTTACCCAAAAGGGTTCACTTTTTATCCCCTTGACTACATCTCACCCCAGGGCTCCCTTGTCATATTTAATGGCGCAAGAAGAGCGGAAACTGCGTGGCTGAGGGAGCAGCTTGCTAATGGTACTCTGGAAAGTCCTGTGCGAATTGCAACGCTTGAAGGCGATATCCGCATGCTTTCAGATTTTCTGAGCAGGCCCGTGTTTGCAGCCAATGCCATTTCAAGAAAAGCCCTTCAGAAAGGCTGGTGCAGGGCTACCCCCTGCGTGCTCAGCTTCCGTAACAGGAAGATACTTGCCCGTGAGTTTGCAGTCCAGAAGGGAGAAGTCCAATGAAACATAAAATACCCTCCCTGATTGCAGGCCCTTTACTTGCCTTCATCTTTTCCATTTCAAACTCATGGGCCGTGTGTGAATCAAGCTTTGTAAACCTGGTATCAGACATCTGCTGGAACTGCATGTTTCCCCTTAAGATCGGAGGGATAACGGTGTTTGGGACAGGTCAGCCTGATACAGTGGATACTGTTGCTGCAGGGGGAAACACCATCTGCACATGTACAGGAAGCGCAGGGGTAAACATCCCAGGGCTTACAGTCAGTTTCTGGGAACCTGTGAGGATAATTGATGCGGTTATGGACCCGTGGTGCTTTCCCTCCTTTGGAATGGAAATACAGGGCATCACAGGTTCAGGCCAATTAAGAGGGACTGTGGGAAGGAGCAGCCCCAAGAGGGCATCAGGAGGATATTTTGCTCAGGTGCATGACCTGCACTTTCCTGTATGGTCAATACTTGATCTCTTTGTTGATGTCCCCTGCATTACAGAGGGTGATTTTGACATTGCCTACATGTCAGAGCTTGATGCAACATGGCAGGATGATTTCCTTGCGCTCCTGCTAAACCCCGAGGCCCTTGTTTTTGGAAACCCTGCCACCCAGCTTGCCTGCATGGCAGATGCAGTGCAGAGCGTAAATGGTCTTCCCAGGGACGAGCTCTTCTGGTGCATGGGACAGTGGGGCTCTGCATACCCGCTTACAGGCCATGTGGGAACCTCAAACCAGGTGCTTGGCCCTGCTGCTGCCGCATCCCGGCTCATATACAGGCTGATAAGAACGGCTGTCATCTGCGACCATGCCATTGACCCATGCCGCTGCATGAGGCTTCCCATCTGGAGAAAATCACACTACAGGCTGCAGATTTTAAGGCCAAGGCCGAACACCGGGACTACCATAAGGATTGGAGAGCCTTCACCTCTATGGGAATCCATGCAGAGTGTTTCCGGTGAAAAGGGCTCTGAAAACTTCAGTTTTCTCCTGTTCCGCAAGGTAAACTGCTGTATTTTTTATAAACCTTCAGTGAGTCCTGTTCCATGAGTCTCTTTCCCCTTCTGAAGAAAATAGGCTCGCAGGAAGACCAGGTACAGATCGGAACCGGCTTTTCCATCCGAAAGGTCTCAAGCAACCTGGTCTCCCCCATCGCTATCCAGGACAGCCAGAGGTTTAACCACTGGCTTACAGTAGGAACCACGGGCTCCGGAAAGACAAGGCTCCTGGAGCATATCGTAGCCCATGACATAAGACAGAATTATTCAGTGGCAGTCTTTGACCCAAAGCCTGATCAGGGGCTATTTGCAAGGATAATATGGGAGGCCCACAGGGCAGGACGCCTTCAAGACATAATCATTGTGCGCCCTGATATGCCTGAGATATCGGCACGGGTAAACCCGTTTGCGTTTTTTTCTCAGCCCGAGGAGCTGGTGCAGCACGTCATGGCAGGGATACCGCCAAACACAGAGGAATTTTTCCGAAAGATTGCATACGAGGTAAGCCTGTGCGCCATTCTTGGCAAGTGGATTTTGTCACAGTACGCGGGGCAGGTGTTCAGCCTTACCGTTGAAGAACTCTGGGAGGCAATATCAAGGCAGAAGCTGGTAAACCTCTTTGAGCAGATAAGAAGCCTTCCTGAAAATGCCGCAGGAAATTACCAGAAGACAGTCACCACGGCCCTTGAAGCCCTGATTGCCTCTCCCCAGGACTACTTTGCCAAGGTGACTTCAACCCTCCGCACAGTGCTTACTGCCATATCCCTTGGCGCCCTTGGAGAGATCGTGGGACATACCCAGGAAAACGCCTTTGTGGAACGTATCGTACAGGGAAAGCCCTTCATACTGATTGTCCAGGTCCCGTCCCTTGTTATGAGAGACGCAGGCCTCTCCCTTCAGCGCATGATACTCTCCATGCTGCAGAACCTTGCGGGAAATGTCTATATCGGCCGCATACCTGAACTTAAATCAAGGTTTGATCCGCCCCTCATGATACACGTGGATGAACTTAGCGAGGCCCTGTACTGGGATTTTATTACGTTTCTAAACAAGGTCCGGGGATGCGGGGTTGGGATCCACGCGCTCACCCAGTCGGTTGCAGACCTCACGGACATTGTAAAAAGGGAAAATGCAAGGCGCCTGCTGGATAACTTCAATACCCAGCTCTTCTTCCGTGTAAACGACCCGGAGACATCCCGCTACGTGGCATCAAAGGCAGGAAGCCGCAAGGTATTTACAAGGATTTTTGCAGGCGGAGCCTTTTCCGGAAGGGAGATGAG
>WFRQ01000345.1 GCA_015486425.1 Deltaproteobacteria bacterium
GAAGTGCCAAGGTCCCAGGCGGAAAAAGTTCCTGAAAATTATATCAGGAAACAGACCCTTGTGGCTGCCGAGCGGTATATCACTCCTGAAATCAAGGAGATAGAGGCAAAAATACTCACAGCCCAGGAAAGGCGGCTGGCCCTTGAGTATGAACTGTTTCAGGAGATAAGGGCCAGAGTAGCCGCAGAAGGAAAGAGGATTCAGGCCACGGCGGCAGTAATGGCAGAGCTTGACTGCCTCTGCTCCCTTGCAAGGGCCGCTGAGATGTACGACTATGTGTGCCCTGAAATCACTGAGCGTAATATCATAGACATAAGGCAGGGACGGCACCCGGTTGTGGAACGAACCATTGATGCGCCGTTTGTGCCCAATGACATTAATCTTGACCATGAAAAATCACGCCTGATCCTTATTACCGGCCCAAACATGGCAGGCAAATCAACGGTGCTTCGCCAGACCGCGCTGATTGTGCTCATGGCCCACATGGGAAGTTTTGTGCCTGCGGCAAGCGCTGAAACCGGACTGACAGATCAGATATTTACCAGGGTAGGGGCAACCGACTACCTGGCACGGGGCCAGAGCACCTTCATGGTTGAGATGAGCGAGACTGCCAATATCCTGAGAAATGCCACATCGCGCAGCCTTGTGATTCTTGACGAAATAGGCAGGGGAACCAGCACCTATGACGGGCTCTCAATAGCCTGGGCAGTTGCCGAACACCTGCTTGGCAGGGATAACGGGCAGGGCACCAGGACCCTTTTTGCAACCCATTATCACGAGCTTACAGAGCTGGCGCACCGCTATCCCAATGTCATTAACATGCACGTTGCTGTAAAGGAGTGGGAGCAGCGTATAGTATTCCTGCATCGTCTCAGGGAGGGGGCAACCAACAAAAGCTACGGCATCCAGGTGGCAGCCCTGGCAGGAGTGCCTGATGCCGTGGTAAAAAATGCCATGAATATCCTGCAGAGGATAGAAAAACAGGCGGCTGCAGGAAAGGAAAACCAGGACAGGGAAAGAGGTGTTCTGAAGCCAAGGCCCGTGGTGCGCATAACCCAGCAGGCCCTGCCCCTTGTCATGGAAGGCAGCCAGGCTGGCAGGGAGATCAGGGAAAAACTCCTTGAGGCTGACATAAACAACATGACACCTGTTCAGGCCCTGAATTTTGTGGCAGAACTAAGGGACATGGCATCAAAAGAGTAATGCCTGAATTGAGGCACAGACCATTTTAAGTCTGTTTTTTGCGGTATGAGCGCTGCATGTTATGTTACAGCAAAACATGCACCGGACAGTTACAGTGCGGCTATCGTCAGGAATTTATGCCCTTGAATTGAGAGATTGTTGCTTACGGCACTGAATATCAGAGAGAAATGTAACTGTTCAGCGTTTCGTTTAGTGCTTGAGAATGGTATTGTTTTACTGTATCTGCTCACAGGGTGCTGCAGATGCAAGGCGGAGGGAGCGAAGGCGTACTCCCTGTACTTCAAGCGTCTACTTCAAGCATCAGGCAACGCAGCAGATGCGGTGCCCTGTGAGCAGATACAGGAGAATTTGCACTGACTTATTGAGAAGTTATGATTTTTATAACTCTGTTTGAACAGGAAACACTGCGAAACTGTTCAAAACCGCTTCCAGACAAGACTTTTCACTTACACTGAATAAAATATGCAAATATTACGTTTCCCTGAATTGAGCTTTTCAAAAGTTTGAAGAACATTTTTTTGATGCTGATAGAATCCGGCAATCGCTCAATCCAGGGTTTCCAGTTCTGAAGCCATCAGCCCAGACGTATGATATAATTAACAGACGGCACGGAAACAGATGTTACCAGACAGTTCAAAAAACATAATAAGATTCAGAGGTCTGGCACTGACCTTAATGGTCCTTCTTGCCGTGTCCATGCTGTTTCCGTCAGCACCTGCCCATGCCTCGAAACATTCACGTTCCGGCAAAAGCAAGGCTGAAGCAGCATATATAAAGGCCAGGGCGTCCTATGACCATCTTGCTCGAAGCGCCAGGCTGCGAACTGACCGCAGGGCATGGATAAAGGTCATAAACGAAATACGCCATGTCTATCTCACATGGTCGCACGATGCATCCGTGGGACCCAAATCCCTTTACATGCTTGCCCGCTGTTACCGTGAACTGTATGGCTATTCCCGGAACAGGAAAGACCTTAACAAGGCCATTGAACTCTACTCCCTGCTTACGGAAAAGTACCCCAGAAGCCGTTTTGCCGATGACGCCCTGTACGCCATGGGAGAGCTGTACCAGCGGACCGGAAACAGCGGCAGGGCCAGAAAGGCATATACGAAACTTGTCACAAACTATCCCAAAAGCGACAAGGCCCGCAGCGCCAGGGCAAGGCTCAAAAAGATGGGGGTCACACTCTCTGCAAAATCAAAAAAATCTGCCCGCAAAAAGTCTGCTTCATCTTCTATAACCAGCCGTGACCGGCTTGAGGCAGGCCGCGGACGCCCTGGTTATGAACCTGCCAGGAGCCCGAAAATATCCCGGGGATCCAAACCGGCAATAATCAAAAAAATCAGGTACTGGTCAGACCCTGACTATACAAGGGTTGTAATAGATGCCACCAGGCCTGTGGCATTCAGCCAGGGGAGCCTTCCAGCCAACAAAAAGAAGAAACTTCCCCGCAGATTTTATCTTGACCTTTCCCCTGCCTACAAATCCAGGGATATCAAGGACAAGGTCAAGATACAGGACGGCCTGCTCAAGGGTGTCCGCATTGCACAGTTCAAGCCGAGAACCGTGCGGGTAGTCTTTGACCTGGGCCATACGCAAAAGACAAGGGTGTTCTATCTTGAAGGGCCGTTCAGAATCGTTGTGGATGCCTATGGCCGGAATTATGCAAAAAAGACCGCGTGTAAACCGCATCGGAAAATTACTGACACGTCAGGCGCAATACGCTCCGGAAGCGATCTGTCCCTTGCACAGCAGCTTGGCCTGTGTGTCCGCCGTGTGGTGGTGGATGCGGGGCATGGGGGCAAGGACCCTGGCGCCATCGGCCCCACAGGTCTCAAGGAAAAGAACGTAACCCTGAAAATCGCTAAAAAGGTGGCTGCAAAACTGAAACAGAGGCTTGGCTGCAAGGTGTATCTCACAAGGAGTTCTGACAGGTACATTGGCCTTACCCAGCGCACGGCCATAGCCAACTCCAAAAAGGCTGATATTTTCATATCAATACACGCTAATGCGGCGCGGAACAGAAGACTAAGGGGGGTGGAGACCTACTTCCTGAACTTTGCCCTGGATGAGGGGGCAATGCGTGTGGCTGCACGGGAAAATGCCACGTCAGAAAAACGCATAGGAGAGCTCAAGAATATCCTTAATGAAATAATGAAAAACACCAAGGTGAACGAGTCGTCACGCCTTGCCTCTGAAATACAGAATGCAGTGGTGAAAGACCTTCGCA
>WFRQ01000346.1 GCA_015486425.1 Deltaproteobacteria bacterium
CGGCATACCTGGTAAAACCAACAAAAGGCTCATCAAGCCGGATTGAAGAAAGAATAAGGGCACGTTTGAATAGTGAGGCAGCTTCCAGATTTACGGTAAGCCCCCGAAATGAAACAAGATGGCCAGGGGCGTCACTGCGGGCCAGGCTGAAATCATGTATGCGCAGTTCAAGTGTCCAGGGATTGAACTCCACCTTGCCAACCACTGTATCACGGTGAAGAAGGTTGGAGAGCTGCTTTTCAAGCACAGCCCTGGTAACAGGGGGAAGAAGAAAAAAGCCTATAAGAGTCCACACAAGGCAGGCGGTCACGATCCAGAAGAGTACCTTGTGCCAGAGGGCAAGCTGCCGCCATATTTTTCTGATATTTATTTCAGCCATGGACTCACATAAATACTCATGAAGCGCATGGATGGCTCATCAGGCTGACTCGCAGATACTGTCCAGTATATCCTTCAGTTCCAGCAGCCGATACGGTTTGGGCATGGATGCCACAAAACCATAATCCTTAAAATGACACATCGCAGGCTGTTCTGAAAAACCACTTGACACAACAAGTCTGGCCTCGCTGTCCATCTCCCTGATTATCCTTGCTGCCTCAAGGCCTCCCATGCCTTCACATATGGTAAGATCAACTATAACAGCACAGTATGGCGACCCCTGCTCCATGGCATCTCTGTACATTGCCACAGCCTCTCCACCCTCTACGGCAACATCGCTTTCATAGCCGAGAGCCGAGAGCATGTCACGCGCCATTTTGCGTATCAGATCCTCATCATCAAGTACAAGTATCCGTTTAGAGGATTGAGTCATTGCAATCGCTTTCACTTGAATCAAAAATCCGGCAACACTCGATTCAGCAAGATTTCACTTTCTGAGCGCCACAGCATGACAGCCCTGACATGAGCACCAAATTACCAAGCTTAGGGACTGTCCAAAAATAACTTGCCGATTTCGCATCTCATCTTCAGGCCATCCTGACCCAAATCTGAGCGCGCCATCATCCAACTTATTTTTGGACAGCCCCTTAGATTAAGGATATTGATTAATCAGAGGAAATGCAAGACAGACATGGCAAGAGAACTATTTTTACAGTGACAGCAAATTTTCACATGGATTGAGCGGTGAAGGAAATATTACATTGATTCAGAGGAGGGAGTGGTATTGTTTTTTAAGAGTATCTGAACAATTTCGGTAACTGCTCACCCCCTCCAGGATGAATTCTTTACTCACCTGGCTCAAGTACCACTGTTAAAGGAATGAAATTAACCTGCGGCCCAGCCATCCGTGTACTTCCAAGATGCCACTCTTTCACCTTCCATTCAGGTGATAGCGCTTCACCAACAGCAGACGCAATCCCTGCCACATTTATAACAGGATGTCTTGAGAAGACCTCGGGGAGGCCATAAGTAAGGTTACATTGCATGCACTTGCCAGGCCTTTCTGTGAGACGAAATTCCAGATAAAGTACGTTGCGATTACTGTCAAAGCCTGAATAGTGCAGAGAAATATCGAATGCCCCTGCCTCAGCTCCGCCATAAAGGGCTTCAAAAAACTCATCAGCCTTTTCAGGCGGAAAAAGTCCATTCAGAAAATCGTCATTTATAACTGATTCAACACTCTTTTCCTGCATAGCATAACTCCTGGAAAGGTAGATAAATTACCGCAAAAATTACCGGGCAATGGTTTGCCCTGAATTTGCCGGTTTGTGCTATTTATGATCGAAGGTGTTGCATATACTGAACAGTGCAACATGAAAATCCACCCCTCTGCGGGGCTGAGCACTTTTAACACAATTAGCAAGGGATGCAAACATCATAAATCGCATGAAACAAAAGAAGATGGGTGGTGCGCACCCTGCATGGTAACTGCCATGCCTGTGCTTAGAAAGATGCAAAAAATTGTGCGATTAATGATTGGATCGAAGGGAATGATAACGGGCCGGAATATTTTCCTCCATGTTGTAGGTATTCGATGATTGCTTAAAATCGAAGCAAAAAATCAGCTACTGCGTTTTAACAGTGCAGCGGTCATGACCCCCACAAGTTCAGAAACGGTATAGGGTTTATGAACAAATCCATCAGCACTGCCCGGCTCCATTGCGCCAATGGATTCCTCCTCGTTGTAACCGCTTGAAAGCACTATGCACGCGCCGGGGTCTATTGAACGCATCTGCTGCAGCACCTCCTCTCCGCTGATATCCGGCATGGAAAGGTCGAGAAGCACAACATCTATACTTTGATACCCGACTCGAAAAATGTCCAATGCGTCTTGTCCATCAGTGGCAGCAACCACACTGCAGCCAAGGTTTTCCAGCAGTTTCCTTGCCACATCCCTGACCTCGTCGTCATCATCAACCATCAGCACCCTTCTGTTGACAAGAACCATGGACTCAGCCTGCTGATCAACCTCCGCCTGATCCGCAACAGGAACGGAACCGGCACTTTCCTGTTCTGCTGGATTCTCTTTAATATCTCTTTCAAGCATAATCTGCTGCATGGCATCATACAGAGGAAAGAGTACCCGCACTGTGGTTCCCCTGCCTGGTTTGCTGTCCACGCGGATTATGCCGTGATGCCCTCGTACAATACCAAGCATTGCGGCAAGCCCCAGCCCCCTGCCTGAAAATTTGGTGGTAAAAAACGGCTCAAAAATCCGGGATACTGTCCGGGAATCCATTCCTGTCCCTGTATCAGACACCTCAAGCCATACATACTTGCCAGGACCAGCCTCGTGATCAAAGTAAACCTTCTGAAGATAGGCAGCATCCACTTCCATAACCCCTGTACTGACAACAATGTCACCAGGCCTGTCCTCAAGAGCCTCTGAGGCATTTACAATCAGGTTCATCACCACCTGTCTCATCTGACTCACATCCCCCCGCACAGCAGGCAGACGTTCATCAAGCTTGAAAACTATCCGTGCCTTTTTGGAAATGACGCTGTCAAGCAGCTCACTCATCTCGCTTACCACTGTTGAAAGGTTTGCAGGTTCTATTATGAAGTGTCCCCTGCCTGAATAGGCAAGCATCTGTGCCGTAAGGTCAGCAGCCTTTTTAGAGGCGCTGCGCACTCTGTCAATATATTTCCGCAGCGGGGATTCAGGCTCAAGTTTCATGAGACAAAGCTCTGTATTTCCGAGGATACCCATGAGCAGGTTATTAAAGTCGTGAGCAATACCACCTGCCAGCACTCCGAGGCTCTCAAGCTTCTGGGCATGCTGCATTTTTTCCTGAAGCCTCTGTTCTCTTTCCCAGGCATCCTTCTGAGCCTGGATATCCTCCACAGCCACGATAATCCCCTGGGAAGGGTCTTCGGCATTTACAAATGTGGTGGAATACAGGCACCAGACTTTTTCCCCGTCCTTTTTTCTCAGTCTGATCTCGCCTCTGGAATAACCCTGACGCCCAAGTTCCAAATAAACTTGAGAAGAAAAATCTTCATAAGCCTTTCTTGAAGAGTGCAGAATTCCCGTGGTACATCCCTGCAGCTCTGCGCCTGAGTAACCAAAGAGCTTTTCCGCAGCAGGGTTTGTCCAGATTATCTTGCGATCAATCACCAGGGCAATAGCAGATGAAATACTGTCAAGAATAACATTGAGCTGATTTATAACCGAGTGCAGTTCGAGTTCAGTGGTAACCTGCCGGGTAATATCCCTTGCGATGGTAACCATTCCCTTTCTGCTGCCATTCCTGTTAAAAATCGGGACCTTGGTCACTTCAAACGTGGAAAGTTTATGACTGGTCAGCTCCAGCACCACCTGGTCAGAGACAGACCTGCCGTTGTTCCATGCCTCATCTTCTACTGAGGCGCACCTGGCAAAAAAGGCTCGATAAAGCACGTTGGCCGCAGCCACCTCAA
>WFRQ01000347.1 GCA_015486425.1 Deltaproteobacteria bacterium
GCCAAAGAGCCTGGAAAATTACGCACAGGAGATTGGAAGGTCCGGGCGTGACGGCAAGACCTCTACCTGTATCATGCTGGGCAGCGCCTCGGACCTGGTAACACTTGAAAATTTCATATTTGGCGATACCCCTGACGGGGATATGGTGCGGGCCTGTATTGATCATCTGCTTGCTCAGGAAAAATATTTTTCATGCTCAGTCTATGAGCTTGGCGTGCTGTTTGATATCCGCCCCCTTGTGGTAAAGACCCTTCTCACATACCTGGAACTTGAAGGAATCATAAAGTCCACAGGGCCATTTTATGCAGAATACCAGTTCAAGCCGCTTAAAACATCAGAAGAAATCCTGTCCCGTTTTAAAGGAGAACGCAGGCAGTTTCTGCACACGCTCTTTACCTGTGCCCAAAAAAAACAGGTCTGGTCCACCATGGACATTGACCAGGCAGTCCAGAAAACCGGAAGCCAGAGAAAGCGCATAATCACGGCCCTTGACTACCTTGAGCAGAAGGGTGACCTGGAACTCAAGGTCTCAGGCCCGCGTCTTGGTTTCAGGCGCATCACAGGCCAGGACATTGACATCCCGGCCCTTAAGGAAAAACTTGTGAAGCGCTTTGTAACGCGCGAAAAAAACGATATCATGCGCCTGCAGCAGGTGGTGGAAATGGTGAACCATGCCGGGTGCAAAACCCGTTTTCTCATGAGTTATTTTGGCGAAGACATAAAGAAAGAGTGCGGGCACTGTTCCTTCTGCCTCAATGGGGAAAATGCGCCCATCGAGCGGGACACAGCCGGTGCAGAGAGGCTTGATTCCGCACTTTTGAAAAAACTTCAGGCCCTCAGGGAGCACTACACAGAGGCTTTGCAGACCCCTCGACAGATGCCCCGCTTTCTCTGCGGCATTTCCTCACCCCTGCTCATAAAAAACAAGCTGGGCAAACATGAACTTTTCGGCACATGTGAGGAAGTTCCTTTTGAACAGGTCATGTCATGGCTGATGGATCAGGAAAAAGGATAGCCTCAGGGGCTGTCCAAAATTAGGCTGGAGGATATCGTATTCAAATTAAGGGGCTGTCCAAAAATAAGTTGGATGATAGCGCGCTCAGATTTGGGTCAGGCTGAGTTGAACTGACCCGCCAAAACCGCAGGCGTAGCCGGGCTACGTTAAGGATTTTGTGATTGAAGTTCAGCTCAGGATGGCCTGAAGATGAGATGCGAAATCGGCAAATTATTTTTGGACAGCCCCTAATGAGTGGCTCCGCTTTTTGAAACGCTCAATTCAGATAATTGTCTGTACTCAACAAATATCGTAATATTGGGAATACAGTAAGTGCCCACCACCTCACCTGTGCCCTTTTCGTAAAAACAAGGCTGGCCCGGACCATGGAGAACCTGAATTATGAAACTTCCTATTGGCATATCCACTTTTAGCAAGATACGGGTGGATGATTATATTTATATTGACAAAACGAAATTTGCCCTTCGTCTCATACAAAATCACAGCTATGTCTTTCTTTCCCGCCCCCGCCGTTTTGGAAAGAGCCTGTTTCTGGACACACTGAAGGAAATATTCGAAGGCAATCGGGAGCTGTTTAAGGGCCTCTATATTTACGACAAATATGATTTTGACAAGTATCCGGTGATCAAAATCGGCTTTGGAGGAAGCAGAAGCCCCGAAGAACTGGTCAACATGCTGACATACTCCCTCAGGCAGAACCAGCGGGTCCTTGGCCTGGAATGCTATAATGATGACTATGCATTGATGTTTGATGAACTCATCAAGGCTGCATGTGAAAAATACGGTCAGAAGGCGGTTGTCCTGATAGATGAATATGATAAGCCAATACTGGATAATGTTGATCAGAAAGATGTTGCCCTTGAGTGCAGGGAGATTCTGAAGCGGTTTTATACTCAGATAAAGGAAAACGATGCCTGCCTGCGTTTCGTCTTTCTTACAGGCGTAAGCAAGTTCGCCAGGGTCTCCATCTTCAGCGGCCTGAACAACCTTGATGACATAAGTCTTGATGAGCCCTACGCCGCCCTGTGCGGATATACCCAGGAGGATGTTGAAACCACCTTTGGCCCCATGCTCCAGGGGGTTGATATGGAAAAATTCAGGGCCTGGTACAATGGCTACAATTTCAACGGTGAAAATGTCTATAATCCCTTTGATGTTCTGCTCTTTATATCAAAGGGATACCGTTATGATAACTACTGGTTCTCTACTGCTACCCCTACATTCCTGATAAAACTGCTTAGTCAACAGGAGTTTTTTGCGCCAGAACTTGAGAATCTCAGGGCAGGTAAAGGGCTTGTTGACAGCTTTGACATTGAAAAACTGCGCATTGAGCCAATACTCTTTCAGAGCGGGTACCTGACACTTGACTCAATTAGTGATACCCCCTTTGGCGGGCTTGAATATCGGCTCCGAATTCCCAACAGGGAGGTCCAGATATCATTTAATGATATGTTGATGGACCTTCTCTGTGATTCTGGTTTCAGGCTTGAAAGTAAGAATGAAATTTATATGAGCCTTGTGAATGCTGATATGGAGGGATTTAAGAAAAAGCTTCAAGCTCTTTATGCAGGTATCCCGTACACGCACTTTACCAACAATAATATCTGTAAGTACGAAGGATACTATGCCAGTGTATTTTATGCATGTATTGCAAGCCTTGGCCTGAGAATAATTCCTGAAGACATTACCAACCGCGGCAGGATCGATTTTACAGTATTTATCTCAGAGCGTATTTACATATTTGAGTTCAAGGTCACGGACGAGGAGCCGCTAAAACAGATCAAGGAAAAGAGATATTTTGAGAAGTATCTGGATTCAGGGCGGAAGACAATAATTGCAGGCATCAACTTTGACGAAAAGGAGAGGAATATCTCCGGGATGGAGTGGGAGGATATAAGTGGATAAGCAAATCACATAGTGCAACCCGGTTTTGCTTTTTGGGCAGATACAGAAAAAACAAATGGACAAAAAATATTACGCCCACAGTCTGGAGGGCCAGACGCCGGAAAAGTGGCAGCCCTTTTATTATTCTTGATGCATTACAGACAACATCAGCAGACCCCTATGAAATTCTCCCGCGAATTTTTTTATACCTCAAATGTAAATCAACAATTGCCGATTGTAATCTTTTATCTCCTGTCCACAAAAGCATGTGCCCCAATATTGCTGATGCCAGCAGGTGAATATCAACAAATCCAATACCTCTGCCATGTAATTCATGTTGTTCAACAAAATAGAGGAATTCGGCAGAATCAATCACTGGCGCCTGAGGGAGTTCCTGAAGTAACGATAAGATTTCCTGTCTGTTTTTCAGGTTGCCGCAGGCAAGTTCACCAATAATATATGGATGACAGGAAACCTCGCAGTTTAAAAGCAGTTTTTCTAAATGACTGTCACCAGATCGAAAGTGATTGATCCAGATTGAAGTGTCAACAAGAACCATTACTTTGATGATTTTGTTGATCTGCGCCGGGGAATATTACGCAATTCTTTTTCTGTACCACCAAGCATTGCAAGGCGCTTGCTGCTTTCACGTGCAATCAATGCCTCAAGGCCCAGTCTCACCAATGCTGTCTTTTCCTTGATGCCAGTCA
>WFRQ01000348.1 GCA_015486425.1 Deltaproteobacteria bacterium
CACCCTGATTGATAAGGGTGTGGGCCTTGTTATAGGTGGTTTTATACCTAACCCCTTTGAGACCATCACTGAGTATCATCCTACTTTCCCTGAGATAATGATAGCAATATCAATTTATGCTGTGGGGGCATTGATACTCACGGTTCTCTACAAGGTTGCGGTTACAGTAAGAGAAGAGCAGCAGATAGCATAACCATCTGTCAGAACATAAGCTTAATCAGCTCAGGCCCGTTGCTTTTGCACGGGCCTTTTTAATTTTTTACATCATCCATCTTTGTTGAGTTCACATATCATCCTGTCCTTCATCTCTTCTATTTCATCCCTGTACATGGACGCAGGAAGAGACTGTCCGCACTCCGTGCAGACTACAGTGGCATTTGCTCACCTGCCGTGGATTTCAGCCGGGCCTCCACAGAATTTGCAGGGCAGGTCTTGCTGATCATGTTTTGATGTTTCAGTTTTTTTCATTTCATGCGTATCTGCTCACAGGGTAACGCATCTACTTCGTTGTCCGACGTTTGAAGTAGGATGTGGTACGCCTGCGCATCCTTCGCCTTGTATCTGCTGCTTCCTGTAAGCAGATACAGGAGAATTTGCCCGAACTTTTTGAGAAGTTACTTTCGGCCTGGTATTTTATTAATTCCCTTACCATAAAATGGCTGTCTGTTTTATTCTCTTATGTTATAATAACAAATTCAGCGAAAATCAGCGTAAACTTTCAGCTCTGAGGTTCCTGCCTTTTTCTGTATCAGGGCATGAAAATCATCCGCGAAGGTTCAGTGCAATTCCACTGTAAGGGGCTGTCATAACAGCCTCTAAATACATGTAATTTATCAGGAGGCATTATGTCTGAAAATATGAATAGTAATGAGATGCTTGAAGCAGTTCAAAAAGAGGTTAAGGAAAATCCAAACTCGGTAGTGGCGCTGCACAGGCTGGCCCTTATCTATGCCCGCCTTGAGAAATTTGATGAAGCCATAGAAACTTTTCTCAAGGCCATTGCAATAGACCCGTATTCGTTTGAACTGCGGGTCAATCTTGGAAGTATATATTTTCAAACCGGTAAGATTGAGCAAGGCATAGAGTCAAATAAGGAGGCTCTGAGGATACGCCCTACCTCTGCGGAGGCCATGGCAAATATCGGCGCAGCCTATCTTCATCTTGGTCACTGGGAGGATGCTGCCGAGTATCTTTTTCAAGCCCTTGAGAAAAAGCCCGATATGGTTCCTGCGCTTACAGGCCTTTCTACTGTACTTGTAGAGCTTAACCGTCTTGATGAGGCCATAGAGGCTGCTAAAAAGGCAGTCAGCCTGTCTCCGCGGTTTGGAGTGGCCCATAATAATCTCGCTGTAGCCCTGTATTATAACGGTCAGTACAATGAGGCGGCTGAGGCTGTTAAACAGGCCAAGAAGTACAACTACCCTGTACATCCTGATTTTGACAAACAGCTTGCAGACAAGCTGTCAGAGACTTACGCGTAGAGAGTTTCCATGGCAAAAGGTTTGGATTCGATAAAACCCGTGTGCCCCTTCTGTGACGGCTCTCTCGACAGGCCCAGGGAGGTAGAGCCGCGCAGGCTTGGCGACTTCGGGTATGGAAGATGCTCTGAGTGTGGGGCTGTATATGTCCATGACGTTACAGGCTTTAATCTCGGCTCAGCCTTTGTGGAGGCCCTGGGCTTTGCCTGTAATGATAACTGGGATATGGCCTGGGACCTCATGCCTGAGGAAGATTATCTCGATGTGCTTATCGAACATTACGATGAGAATACACATAGGATATATCCGTCTGGCCATGATAATCAGGGGAAAAGGATCAAGGGGGTGTTGAGTTTCATCAGGCTGCTTGATGATGTGCGTGAGCTTACTGACTCCGCGGTTAAACAGCGGCTTGAAGAGGCTCCTGAGGTAGCTACCGGGCTTTCGAAGTCCGTATCTGTCTCAGGCCCGGTTAAAAGGTTTTCCAAACGTGAGGTGCAGAAGGCTGTTGCTGACAGACAGCTCGGCCATTTGGTTACAATGGCATTAAAAGACAGGCTGGTGCTGAGAAAGATTCAACGTCTTTTATACTCAGCGGATGAAAACCAGAGATGGAATGCAGTCCTTATGCTTGGCGGGGTGGCAGGGGTGCTTGCCAAGTCGGAGCAGGCCCTGGTAGGCGATCTGGTGCGGAGAATGCTTTATGCGGCTAATGACTCAGCAGCAGCCAACTGGGGCACCATAGAGGTTATTGGTGAGATAATCCGCAGACAGCCGAGTATTTACGGTTCTTTTGTAAGGCATATTATCGGCCTGGTTCATGACAAGCCTTCAAGGCCTGCAATAATCTGGTCTCTCGGCAGGATTGGAGAGATGTACCCCAAACTGGTCAAGGGTGC
>WFRQ01000349.1 GCA_015486425.1 Deltaproteobacteria bacterium
GTCAAAGGCATCCATTTGTTTCAGTCCGGCCTTCACGATATTTCTCATTGACTGAGAGTCGTCTACAACCAGCGCTTTCATCTAAATAACCTCTTTAAAGTATTGGGAAACTTTCACGCCATTACATAAACAGGCAGAAGCTGTGCCTGTGCTTTTTAATGCCAACCTTCATGCTGCTCCCCGGTACGCCATTCATGCCTCTGTGATCTCATCACTGCGACATTCCCTGACCGGTCACCTCGCTGCTTTACCTGTGAGCGTGTCTGAAACCTCACCAATTGCCAGCGGTTTTCATTTGCAGGACGTCCGCACTTCTAATCGGGATCACATGAAAGTTTTGTATGTAAAATCAACAAAAACTGTACATTCACACTTATTATCGGCAACCTTATTGTTATCATTAAGGGGCTGTCCAAAAATAAGGAGGTATTCCAGACGTCATATGCAGTTTTTTGCGCAGGACAAGCCTCAAAAATCCACGCAGCCTCCGCAATAATAGAAAAGGCGGGACAAACAGCGAATGCCCCCGTACAATTTGCTTGAGACCCGCTTAAAAATGAGCTATGCATTATGGAAACTTTGAAACGGTCAGTGCGCGTATGGCGCATAAATCGTCAAACATGATGAGAAGGTAATCCAGACAGAGCAATGGACTATAAAAAGACACTGAATCTCCCCAGAACAAAATTTCCCATGAAGGCAAATCTCAGCCAGAGGGAGCCTGAGATGCTGAAACGCTGGGCCAGGCAGGACCTGTATGGCAGGCTCAGAAAGGAAAAGAGCGGACTCCCAAAGTTTATTCTGCATGACGGCCCTCCCTATGCAAACGGCCATATTCACCTGGGACACACGGTGAACAAGGTTCTGAAAGATATAATAGTTAAATCCATGCAGATGACAGGCATGGATGCGCCATATGTACCCGGCTGGGACTGCCACGGGCTCCCAATCGAGATAAACGTAGAGAAAGAGCTGGGAAAGAAAAAACGCGAGATGGATATTGTCTCCATCCGCAAGGCGTGTCGCAAGTATGCTGGCAAATTCGTAAAGGTGCAGAGAAAGGAGTTTGAGCGTCTCGGCGTGCTGGGAGACTGGGACAATCCCTATCTCACACTGCGTTTCCAGTATGAGGCTGCAATTGCAGAGGAGTTCTGCCGCATTTTCCTTGACGGCCATATTATCAAGAACAAGAAGCCTGTACACTGGTGCTCCAAGTGCGTGACCGCTCTGGCAGAGGCAGAGGTTGAATACGCTGACCACAAGTCGCCGTCAATAACTGTAAAATTTCGATGCGATGACGAGTTTACAAAAAAACTCAGGGAAATTGCCGGAGATTTTGATATTCCCGCATATCTCCTCATCTGGACCACCACGCCATGGACCCTTCCTGCCAATCAGGCCGTGGCCCTTCATCCTGACTTTGAATATGTAATCGCAGAGGTGCCGGACGGCAGGGGCGGAAAGGAGATATGGCTTGCAGCAGAGGAGAGGCTCATGGCAGTGCTGCTCTCTGCCGGACTTGAGCAGCCTGACGTGCGTGTTCTTGGCAGGTTCAGGGGGACTGACGCTGCAGGTCTTGAGACCATCCATCCCTTTGTGGACAGGAAGAGCCCGGTTATCCTTGCGGACTATGTAACGCTTGATACTGGTACAGGCTGCGTTCACACAGCCCCTGGTCACGGCGCTGACGACTATGAAAGCGGTCTCAGGCATGGCCTTGAGGTATATTCTCCAGTGAATGACTATGGCAAGTTTACAGACCAGGTGCCGGAATTCCAGGGCATGAAGGTCTTTGATGCCAATGCCCCGATTATTGACCTGCTGAAAGAAAAGGGCGCCCTTGTGGCACAGGAGGGTCTGGCACACAGTTATCCCCACTGCTGGCGCTGCAAGAAGCCTGTGATATTCCGTGCCACTGCCCAGTGGTTCATCTCCATGGACAGAAAGGGTTTAAGGAAAGAGGCCCTTGAAAATATTAACGAGGTGAAGTGGATTCCCTCGTGGGGCAGGGAACGTATTTACGGAATGGTTGAGGCAAGACCGGACTGGTGTATCTCCAGACAGAGGGCATGGGGTGTTCCTGTAACAGTGCTCATGTGCGAAAAGTGCCAGGAGCCGGTTATGGACCAGGCAGTTGCAGACAGGATAGTTGAAATTTTCAAGGTTGAGGGTGCAGACGCCTGGTTTGTAAGGGACGCAGCGGATTTTCTGCCTGATGGCTCAAAATGCCCTCATTGCGGCGGAAGGGATGTGAAAAAGGAGATGGACATCCTGGATGTCTGGTTTGACTCAGGTGTAAGTCACGCCGCTGTTCTTGAAAAACGTGAAGAGCTGTCCTCTCCTGCTGACCTCTATCTTGAGGGCAGTGACCAGCACAGGGGGTGGTTTCAGAGTTCGCTTCTGACAAGCACTGCCACAAGGCACAGGGCGCCTTACCGCCAGGTCCTGACCCACGGGTTCGTTGTGGATGGCAAGGGCAAGAAGATGTCCAAGTCAGTGGGCAATGTGGTTCCACCGGAAAAGGTCATAAAGCGGTACGGCGCAGAGGTACTCAGGCTGTGGGTATCCGCTGAAGATTACCAGGACGATATCAAGATTTCTGACGAGATTCTGCAGAGGCTTACAGAGGCATATCGTAAGATACGAAATACCCTGCGCTATCTGCTAAGCAACATATCGGACTTTGATCCTCAGAAAGACGCTGTGGCCTATCAGGAGCTTGAGCCCATTGACAGGTGGGCCCTGTGGCGCCTGGGGCAGGTCACTGCCGATCTTCGAAAGGCATACCTTGATTACCGCTTTCACAGGGTGTTCCATCAGCTTCACCGTTTCTGCACAGTTGACATGAGCGCGCTCTACCTTGATATTCTCAAGGACCGCCTTTACTGCGAACTGCCTGAGGGCAGGCTGAGACGCTCGGCCCAGACCGTGCTTCACCGCATAGCCACTGATATCATGCTGATTATGGCCCCGGTTCTCTCATTTACCGCTGAGGAGGCATGGACCCATTTGCAGGGAAGTGACCAGGGTTCAATATTCCTTGAATCCTTCCCTGAGCCCCCTGATCTCGGTATTGATGAGGAGTTTGTGACGTTCTGGGACAGTGTGTGGAAGGTCAGGGCAGAGATTACAAAGGCCCTGGAGCTTGCCAGGCGAGATGGTAAAATAGGCCTGGCCCTTGATGCCAGGGTTACTGTCATGGCTCCTGAAGAGTTGAAAGGCCTGGTGGCAGACAATCAGGATCTGTTCAGGGATGTATCCATTGTCTCACAGTTTGCGGCAGTGGAAACCGTTGACAGGGCAGAGGCAGGTGAGCACGAAACCGTGTGGGAAAGTGAGGACATTCCCGGCCTTGTGGTAAAGGTTGAGCCTGCGAGGGGCGGCAAGTGTGAGAGGTGCTGGCAGTGGAGCGAAGAGCTGAACACATCTGAAAAGTGGCCCGATACCTGTCCGCGCTGCGCCTCTGTGCTTGATGAACTTGGCGTGGCACTGGAAGAAGACAAGGCCTGATAGGAGCATTCCCTTTTTGTCCCAATAACATAACGTGCTGCGGCTGTGTAACTTTTTGAGACTGGTTCTGAAACTGTCATGAGGTGTCACGAACATTATTCGTGGTGTATAGTTATCAGTTTGCAGTTTTCAGTAGTCAGTAACTGAAAACTGCACAC
>WFRQ01000350.1 GCA_015486425.1 Deltaproteobacteria bacterium
ACAGTGAGGTTAGGCCAGAGGGCAAGGTCCTGAAAGACCATGGATATCTTTCTTTTGCCTGGAGGCATTAGAATTTTTCCGTGCGCGGAAATCATCTGGCCATTCAGATATACGGTTCCCGTGTCAGGAATTTCAAGCCCGGCAAGGAGTCTCAGCAGGGTTGATTTGCCGCAGCCTGAATTTCCAAGTATTCCCCACCCTGTGCCTGGAGTTATGGAGCAGGATATGCGGGAAAGCACCTCGGCGTTCCCGTATCTCTTGCTAATTTCCTGCATTCTGAAACCTGATTTGGTGTTCATCTGTTTTCCCTGGACCATATTATCCCGGCAACCCACATGAGAAGCAGTGTCAGGAGCAGACAGGTTGCGCCAAGCTGAGCAATCAGTGCCCTGGGAGCGTTTGCCATTATGGTGAAAATGGCAAGAGGCAGGTTCTGGGCCCCTGGCGGGTGCAGCAGAAGGACTGTGCCCACATCAGCTTCTGCCAGCAGGAAGACAACAACAAAGCCTGTGACAACCGGTCGCAAAAGCATGGGGCCAGCTATTTTTTTTATAAATCGTAAAAGCGATATGCCATGGATTTCCGCGGCCCATGACCATGATGCAGGCATGGAGCCAAGGAAGCGGGAAACAAGCAGGGCAGGAATGGGGAAAAGCCTGATGCCCTGGGCAATACAAACCGCGGCCTGGCTCCTGAACAGGAAGTCTGTCCAGGCAGGGGCCTGCGCGCCTGCAGCAAGCACGCCCAGGCTGGTAAGGGCAGAGGGCAGGGAAAAAACAACAAGCATGACTGCTGCCCCTGCGTTCCTGTGCAATGTGGATTTACCCATAAAAAAAGCTGCAAGAGTGCCAAGCATCACGGCAACTGCGGCAGCACCGGCGGCATAGATAATGGTGTTTGAAAGCGTGCGGGAAAGGGTCTGGCCTATGAGGTTCAAGTCAGGCGCTGCAAGAGCAGGCATCAGAAGGCCCCACAGCGGAAGGAACACCAGCATGAGCGCGCAGCAGGTATTGAATGCCAGAGCTGTCGGGGACATTACAGGATGAAACCTGAGCCCTGTCCCTGATGCGTTCACCGCCAGTATTTCCGCAGGCCTTTTCCCTGTAAACTTCATAATAAGGGCAGCTATCAGGAGTATTGCGCCTGAAAGCAAAACGCACTGCAAAGCTGCAAGGTTCTGGTTGTAAAATGCTGAAAAACTCACAAGGATTTCCGACACTGCGGTTTTTGCTCCAAGGGCAAGGCCAGGGCCTGGACATGAGAGCATGAGGCAGGCTCCAAGAAACGCGGCCACACCTGCGGCAGGCATGGCAAAGAGCGCGGAAAGACGAAAGAGCCCTGCCTCTCCGCCGGAAAGCCTGGCAGCATCCCGCTGGCCATTGCTGACCACCGAACAGGCTGACATGGTGGCAAGCATCACAATGGGAAAGGTTATCATCAGGGTAATAAAGGCCATGCCTGTCTCACCCTGAAAGAGATAAAAAACACTGATACCCGGAACATGAGAACCAAACATGGTGTGGAGATTTTTAAGGCCTGAAGCCCACAGGAGCGGAGGCATCATTACCGGTATCAAAAAGATAAATCTGAAAAGCGCGGCCCCTCTGAACAGGTAAAAGGAATGAAGTATCCCTGCTGCAAGCCCGAGTGCCAATGCGATTATTGCCCCGGCAGAGCTTGATGCAATGCTTTTTGCTGCTAATGGAAGAAAATCTGCTGCCTGCGTATATATTTCCCTTGCAGGCACATGGAAAATGCCGGCAAGCAGCGGCAGCACAGGGAGAAGTGCGGTAGTGGAGACTGCCGCAAGGCCAATGGAACGCCACGCTCCAGACCTTTCAAGCAGCAGAACCGACAGCTTCATGAGTTGCTGTCAACCCATTCCTTGAGAAACCCCTTCATTATCTTTTCAAGCATTACCGCAAGGGAAGAGTAGTCCACCTTCATTGTTTTTATTTCAGAAACAGGCGGAAAGATTCCAGGTCCCTTGATATCTTGACGCAAAGGGATCTGCGCGGCCATGCTTGCAGCAAGCACCTCTTCAGTCTCAGGCGAAAGCAGAAAATCAATAAACTGCTGAGCCTCTTTTAAGTGCGGGGCCCCTTTTATCAGAACCGCGCAGTTTGGAATCAGCAGGGTGCCCATACCTTTCTGGTCAGGGAATACAAACCCCACGTGAAGTCTTTCTGAAATCGCCACATTCACATCGTCAGTATCGGTAAGCCCCAGGGCGCATTCACCTGCTGCCACCCTGTCCTTGACATCGCCGTTGGAGCCCAGGATACGGCCTTCATTTGCAGTAAAGGCATTGAAAAATTTCTCAGCCCTTTCTTCTCCAAGAACCTGAAACAGGGCCGCTGCGTGCATGGAGGTTGTGCCAAACAGGGGATTTGCAATACAGGCCTTTCCCTTGAAACGAGGATCATTGAGATCAAATACAGACAGAGGGCGGGACTCGGTCTTAATGATATCCGTATTGTATATTATAACCCTTGCTCTGGTTGAAAACGCTGTCCAGTAACCTTCAGGGTCTGAAAATTTTGCAGGAAGCCCTTCTGAAGCCCTGGATATGTATGGTGCGGAAACGCCCTGTTTTTTAAGCACCGCGGCCCTTACAGGGTCGCCGCTCCAGAACACGTCTGCAACAGGCCGCTTCTTTTCGGCAATAAGCCTGTTCAGCAGGCCTGTGCTCTTTGTCTCCTCTGTATCTGTCACGAGATGAACCCTGATGCCCGTCCTGTCCTCAAAATTCCGGGCAACAGGCCTGGCAAAGATATCATCCACAGAGGTATAAACTATCACCTGCTGTTTTGTGTCGCTGCTTCCTGAACAGGCTGCAACTGCAAACAGCAGGACAGGACAGAGGATGTAAAAAAGAAATCTTCCCATAATCCAGAAACCCCTAATGCATTGTGTTTACAGAAAGATTATCAAAAGAGGATGCGGCATCAGCCTTTGTCCACAGCCCCACGCCTCCCTGATTGCTGAAGGTGCTGTCTGTTGTCTCTATGAGCTTTCTGCCATTGACCCAGCCTGTGATCCTGCTGCCCCTGGTCTCTATCCTGATGGTAAACCACACTCCCGCCTTTATGCCATGAACGTCTGCGCTTGCAATCATGACCCTGCGTCCCCTTTTTACATAGTATATGCGGAAATTGTCTTCCAGCGGATTTAAGCGCGCAACATAGTAGTTTTTCCTGTCTGTAACCCGCCACATTGGGCCGCCTCCCTGATCAATGCGTCCCGTGTCTGCCCTCACCTTGACCTCAATAGTGCCGTCCCTGAATTTCAGGCTGTCAGTCCAGCAGATATTGAACTGGCTGCCTGAAGCAGCCTTGATTTCAGTTATTCTGAGGATATTTGGGGGAGAAGGCGCTGCATTGCAGGGAACTACATCCCACTGGGCTGTGAATCTTGCATGGCCGGTGGTCTCAGCCCTTAAACCCGCAGGTATCTTGGAAGACTGATCAAAATCAATCATGACTGTGCGGGATTTTTCCTGGGCGCTCATGCCCTGGAGCGGGATAAAC